>NZ_JBXUGO010000017.1:0-105083 GCF_057180565.1 Serratia sp. HNCC26DJ244
ACGAACAAGGTAACAGCCTTGAACAAACTCGTGTTTCTACGCAAGAGGATAGGGGGGCAGATACCGCTAGCCCTGCAAAGTGTGCTGAACTAACGTTAAGTGCTCCGTTGTTTTTTGAAAATACCCAATATCAGTTTGAATGGGTATTTTGGGGTAACGTGACGGATGCGCGTTTGGTACACCGAAGCCAAAGTGTCAGCGAGGCATTTCGGTTCTCCGCTGAAATGAAAACAGCAAGGGGGCTGGTTCCTGCACGCTTAACGGGCAGCATTGATACCGGTAATGACGTGGGTTGGCTGCGTTTGCCGCTGTCGTTTGAGCTTGATGGTAAAACCCATACCCAGCATATCGCGTTTGAAGTGCTGCCGACCAAAATGGCACTGCATCAAGACTTACCCGCCATGTACCGAGCCATTGATGCAGTTTACCCGCTCTGGCGTTTTAGTTTGGTTGAGAAAACCGAACAAGATGCTACAACCAGCAAGCAGCGTGGCCATTTCCCTTTAATGTGGCTAGCGAACTTTGCTGCATTAAGAGCCCGCTTTGAGCAAGGTATCAAGGTGATTTGTGCTGCACCCCATAGCTGCCTACAACCCACGGTTGCCAATATCAAAGCCGCCAAATTAAAGGGTCGTTTACCCCATAAATTGGCGCAGCAAGTAAAGCAAGACTTCGCCAATGGTCAATATGACCAACGCTATCGGGTCGAAAAAAAACAACTGAGCGTGGATACGGCAGAAAATCGTTTTATCAAAATGGCGGTTGGTTATTGCAAGCGTCAATTGGCTGAGTTTGAAGCCAAATTACGCCTGAGTAACCAAGCCCCAGAGCATCAACGTTTATCCGATTCTTTTTTAGATGAACTGCATAGCTGGCAGCAGCCGTTGCAAAAAGTGTTGAGCCAGAGCTTTTTGAAAGAGGTGGGGGCTTACACCGGCTTAAGCCGTGAATCCTTGGTGTTACAGCAAAAAACCGGTTACAGCGCGGTGTATCGTGTATGGCAAGAGCTGAAATTCTATTTAGACGTGTTTGGCAACCAGTCGAGCATTTCTATGAAGTCGGTGGCTGAGATTTACGAAGTTTGGTGTTTTCTCTGCCTCAAACAAATTTTGGAGCATGACCTTGGTTTTACGCTAGTTGAGAATGGTGCAGCTAAGCTATTGCAGAATGATTTTTTTGAATACCAACTGAAAGATGGCTTTGCGGGCGCGTTTCGCTTTAAGCGGGCCGATGGTGTCATCGCAAGGCTGGCGCACGAACCTAAATTCACTAAAAAGGGCAAATCAATACGCTCCTATTTGGTCAACCAAGAGCCGGACATCGTCTTAGAGGTGACGCTACCTAAAACTGCAGGTTCGGACCAAGAACAGCAATTTATTTGGTTGTTTGATGCCAAATACCGCATCAAAACTGATAAGAACCGCTTTGATGATAGCAGCGAAGATATAACATCAACCGACTACGTACCAGACGATGCCATTAACCAAATGCACCGCTACCGCGATGCGTTAATACGTTTGTCTGAGTTACAATCAAGCCTATCGAACACGACCTCTGGCCAGCTTGCGAAGAAAAGCCGCCCGGTATTTGGTGCCTTTGCGTTATACCCAGGCTTTTTTGATCAAACCCAAATGCTAAACCCTTATGCGCTGGCGATTGAAGAAGTGGGGATCGGTGCGTTCGCCCTGCTGCCGAGTCAAATTGAAAGCGGTTACTGCGGTCATCAATGGCTACTCGAGTTTTTACAAGCGCAAATTGGGTCCGTTCCACATGCGCAAGCAGGACAAGGTAATGAGACTATGTATCCTGTCGGAGGCATAGCGGAGAGGCTCTACGTACAAGAGGCCGCACGCATACCTTACCACGGCATGCGGCAAGTATTGTACCCGGACCTGACGATGACAGTAGCTCTGGGTGGGCAACGTGGACGCAGCCATGGCTACTTTGAAGGGTTTGAGCAAGGTACGGCAAAATGGTATCACCTGCCGCAAAGCACCTTTTTACGAAAATTTAAGCAACATGTGGCTGAGGAGATCCGTTATTTAGCGTTAGCATCAACCTCAGACAGCCAAAGTGACACTAAGCAAATTGACAAACTTTGGCCAATTAAACGTGTGATGGTATTACCGCGTTATGCCATTTCAGAAGAACAAGCCGGTAAAAAATCGGACTCGGCAGATCTGTATTATTTATTTGAACTTGGTAAACCACTTACGCTACAAACCCCACTGACTAAAGTACCTCACCGCCCGATAAGAAACTCTATGAAACTCACCACATTAACCCGCCTAGAGCACGTGCTAAGGTTTGCTGAAGTAGATAAAGTTTACGAAGAGGCGATGGTTTGAGTCAGCGTAACAACACTTAACAAATGCCAAACGGATAGTTGTTTTTCCGATCTAATGCATGTTGAAGAGAGGCCTTTGTTGCCAAGCCATCTCGCTTGGGTTTTGGTAATCTCGCGGTCACATTGTTGATCAGGTATACCCTTCATACGTCAAACTGCTTGGGTGTTAGCTGCAGTTACTCGCCTCGTCCGTGAGGCTCGCCCCTATCGGGGCCGCTGCAAGCAGCGTTCAAATCCGCTCCAGGCGGATTTTTCTGTCACCCTAGCCACATAGTTGGCTATGCTCCTAGGGCTTCCTCGCTTGCTGCGTGACTCGGCCCATAGGACCTCGCTCCTTCGGAGCCAGCGCTGTTCAAAACGCACAGTGTTCTGTCAAGCAATTCGAATTATTTTGGGTATACAAGATCTTGTTAAGCGAAAATATCATGTGGTGAGCAAGAAATAGACCCAACTACTTGTCCGGAGTATGCTGTTTACTTTTCCACTTTGGCTATAACAGACTGACCCAATCGGTTGTATAAGGGGTCTAATAGGAAATGTGAAGTGAATATGAAACTAGGTCGAAACGACCGTTGCCATTGTGGCAGCGGAAAAAAATACAAGCATTGCTGTATGAACAGTTTAGAAAAACAGCATGCTGAAGTGTTCGATGATGTTGAAGCCATGGTTGCCATGAACCCCAGCTTGACACTTGATGAGCTCAATGCGGCTTTGCAACATAAAATGTTTGAACGCAACAACCACCCGCACCCTGATTTTTGTGGTTTATCGCCAACGCAAATGACCAATTGGCTCTATGCGTCTTTTGATGAATTGAACGGGGTGACCATTGCCACGCCAGACGACCTTTCATCTAGCCCGGTAATGCGCTATTTAACCCTAATTCTTGATGAAGCGATGCAAAATGAGGGTTCATTTAAAGCAACCAGCAGAGGTAACCTTCCGGTTAAATTAGTCAAGCAGGCTAGCGCGTTATTGCCGGAGTTTGCGGTGTCAGAACTCAATACGCCAATCACTATTAATGACTATGCGGGTAGCAATGAAGAGAAATTCAATGCGTTGCACTATACCCGAGTGTTGGCAGAAATTGCGGGCATCATTTATCGTCGTAGTGGTCACTACCATGTCAAAAAGACAGCCCAGAAGCGCTATCAAACACAAGGTATTCAAGCCTTTTTCCAACCCATGTTAGAAACTGCAATTAAAAAATATAACTGGGGTTACTTAGACGGTTTTGATCAAAATGTTGATTTACGCACCTTCTGGCTGTTTATGCTGTGGCGCTTACAAAGCCATACCAGCGCAGATCAGCTTATTAAAGAGGTGATGACCGCCTTCCCTGATTTGTTGCAGGAGTTCTCTCCAAATGATTATTTCTCGCCAGAAAAACAGTTAGGCTTGATGATTGAATCACGTTTTATCGAGCGTTTTTTGCAGTTTTGGGGATTTATCACCGCCGATCCGAAAAGCTTTTTCCCACGAGAAGGCAAAGCACGGAAAGTTCAGCCTCAGCCTTTGTTAACCCAGACATTTCAATTTAGTGTTAAGTAATAACAAGGTCGCCGTGAGCCAATCTCAATTCTCACGCTATCTGCATCAACGGTTCGAAGCTTATTGGTTTAACAAGGATGCGTTGGAGTTTGAACGTCGTTTTAAGCGACTGATGACCAGCAGTCACAGTCGTAAAGCACGGTTAAATCGTCAGTAGCACTGGCTATTCCTTGCTGTAATACCAGCAAGGAATAGCCAAACTCCGCAAGGTGGCGTTCCTAGATAGCAATCTTGCGTTCTAAACCGGCAATCACTCCTCGTACTTACTTGGTCTACATATTGTTACTCAATAAGTAACGTTATGTAGACCTGTGACCAGACCGGGTGAACTATTAAGCATTGACGGCTAATGATGTTGCTACATTCACTCCGTCATTAGCTGTAAAAGCAATTCAGGGTTGAGCTGTTCGGCACTCGATTGACCAGATAGTACTTTATCGGCCAAGTCGCGTTTTTCACTGTGCAGTTGGATGATTTTTTCCTCCACGGTATTGACTGTGACCAACCGATAGACGGTGACAGGTTTGGTTTGCCCCATCCGATAAGCGCGATCGCTCGCTTGATCTTCCACTGCGGGGTTCCACCATGGGTCAAGGTGGATAACGGTATCAGCTTCGGTGAGGTTAAGCCCAGAACCGCCTGCTTTTAGGCTGATCAAAAAAAGGCTGTGCTTGCCAGATTTAAATGTGTTGATCGCACTTTGCCGTTGCTTGCTGGTGGATTGCCCATCGAGGTAACAAAAATCGATTCCCTGCATGGTTAACCGCTGGCCGAACCGTTTGAGTAATTGGACAAATTGGCTGAACACCAGAATATTATGTCCGCCATCAAGGGCGTCGGCGATCAGTTGCAGCGCCTCTTTTTGTTTGCTGCTGGTCTCGCTAAGGTGCTCAAACACCAAACCTGGGTCGCAACACACTTGGCGCAAGCGGGTTAAGCCAGCGAATAGCGAAATGGCGGAATTCCCGTTGCTCTCACTCAGGGTTTGCAACGCCTCTTTGCGTACCGCTTCGTAAGCATTGCGTTCTTTACTGGTCAATTCAACATGATGGATCAGCTCAGTTTTTTCCGGCAGTTCCGTTAACACCTCCTCTTTTAGGCGACGCAAAATAAATGGGCTGACTAAAGCGCGCAGTCGCAGCAGATCTTGTTCATTTTTGCCTGCTTGTGCGTATTTGGCTTTAAACTGCTTTAAAGAGCCGAGTAAGCCTGGGTTTAAGAAGGTGAACTGGCTCCAAAGTTCAACCAAATGGTTTTCCACTGGGGTGCCAGAGAGGGCAATGCGCCGCTGTGCTTTAAGATCAAACAGCACTTTAGCGCGCTCAGCATTAGGATTTTTGATCTGCTGGGCTTCATCCAAGACCACGGTTTGCCACTCGTTTGCTTGCAAGGTTTCGGCCAAGCGAGTCACCAACCCATAACTGACGACAATCACCTCTCCAGGTTGGGCATCAGCTAAGGTTTGCTGGCGATCGGCGCAGCTCTCTAGGTCTATCATTGTTAACTGCGGCGTGAAGCGTTGGCTTTCTTGGCGCCAATTCAGCAATACTGATTTGGGGCAGACCACTAAGCTTGGGCCTTGCGCTTGAAAATGGTTCAGTAGGGTTAAGGCTTGCAGCGTTTTGCCAAGCCCCATATCGTCGGCCAAACAGACACCAAAACCATTGTGCAATAAATGTGCTGCCCAGAGTACGCCGCTGCGTTGGTAATCGCGTAGTGGCTCAAGCAGTGCTTTATCAAGTGAGATGGGGTGCGACCAAGCCTGTTGTAGCGCTTGCCAACTTTGGTCACTTTGCACCGACATGGTTTCGATAAGCTTTTGTAGTGGGTAGGCCAGTTGACGATTAACCGAGAGATTGTCATCTAGCACGCTGTCTAAAAAATCTAACTGTTTACGTAGCTCATCGCTGACTAATAAGGTGAGATTTTGTTGTTCTATGGTAATAAAGCCCGTGCGCCTAGCCTCAAGTAGGCGTTTGAGATCAAGCACTTCAGCGCCATCAAAATGCACATCACCGGAAACTTGAAACCATTCTTCTTTTTGTCGAATCGAAAGGCCAACATCTTGTGAGCGCAGTTGTTTGACCCGTTTGCTCCCTTGATGCCAGTGGATGGTCACGTCTTTGAGCTGATCTAGGTCATCAAGCAGTTGCGGTAGTTGCTCGCTGGGTACGCTGTAACGATGATTTTTACATGCCTTTAAACCGAGCTTTTGGGCTATCGCTTTCGCTTGCTGTCGCTCTTGCCCAAGATCGCGGTGATACCAGAGACTACCTTCCTGATAGAGCCAGAGCGGGCCTTGTCCCGAACCGATGCGCGTGCGTTGGTCGTGAGATTGGTGCTCAATAGACAGTTCTAATGTCTTTTCGCCAAGCCTGAGCCACAAGTGCGGCGTTGCATCCCATTCTCCTAGGATAATGTTGCCACGCTCTTCGGTGAGAAAGTACCAGTTGACTTGATCACCCAAGCGTTCGATCAGCGCATCGGCCTGTTCGATGGGGACGGCGGGCATTTTTCCTGCGAGGGTAAAAAAGCGCTCGATGTGTTCGGGAATCGAATAAAAAGAGTAGATCCCTTCAATACGAGGCTGCAACAAGGCTTTGTTCTGCTTTGTCGCCGTTGGATAGCATTGCAGCACGAGCTGCCCGCTTTGTTCTTCAAGCACCACCAGGGCCGGTTCCGCGACCAAACGCAGCGGTTCGCCAGTTGCGTTAAACACGTTCTCACTTTGCGATAACAACATGAGCAAGCTGGGGGTGAGCTTAAATACGTCGCTCCAGTAATCCTGGCCGCGTTGCAAATGTTCGGTGATCGTCAGATCAATACTGGTCAAAGCAAGATTATGTTCATATTTAAGGCTGTGTGGAGAGATTTTTCGCCCAAGACTCCAGCCCTTTTTGCCCCGTTTTTGCAACTTCACCAACAAGGTATCGTGCTCGGTAATCATCCAAGCTAAACGTTCATTTTGCTGCTCTTTCGGGTTGTGCAATGTAGTGGCTACTTCGGTGATCCATATTTGCCACATATCGGGTTTATCAATGTAACGGCTTTGGCCGGTTTCCTGGTCGGTCAAATAAGCAAAAAGGCGCTGGGCCATATGCGCGAGGTTAAATTTGATTAGGGTACTGGAAGCACTAAGGTGTTCTGCCAGTGGGTGCTGAGCCAAGGCGGTGAAAAATTCTCGCAACTCTGGGCGCGTTTTGACTCGGCACATTTGCAGCAAATCCAGAACCAATTGTCCCCAAGCGATACCCTGTGGGGTACATACCGACTCGAGCCACATTGGCGCATCGTAAAACCGAGACATCAGCGTATCTTCGCTCAACTGCAGATAGTTGAAGACCTTTTGCCAATGGAAAAAACCCAGGGAATAATCACTTGCCAGCTCCAACTGTTCAAGCTGTTCCAGTCTGTTTTGGAGTAATTCAGGGCGCAGACATTGGATAATAAACAGATCGATCAAGTACGAAAGGCTGAGTTTAGTTCGGGGAGTGAGCGGGAACAGCAGTTCACGCCGAGCTAAATAGTGTTCGTCAAGGGGGGCTAGGAAGTGTTGGGCTTGGCTGGGGTTGTGCGAAAAAAGGCCCGCATCTTGGCTCAGTTGAATCGGCAACGCTCTTTTCGCCACGTTTGATATCAAGGAATGCAGGGTTTTATAGGTGGCGGGTGTGGTGGCGGCCAGTGACATCCGCAGGTAGGTCGCGAGAAAGTAATCCCCTGCACCTTTGACAAGGTCAGCGGTGTTGGCTAAATACCAAAGTTGATCACTTTGTGACATCAGGTAAAAACCATCATTGACGCTTTGTTCAAGTAGCTCCGTATCTACCGACCAAAGATAGTGCGGTGCAAACCAAGCGGCATACAAGCGAGCGTAATGGGCCTCCGGTACGCGTACCGTGTTGCGTAAGCCCTGGTTTAATCGGATTTGTGAGGTGTTCTGAGCAGCGAGCAGAGCAAAACACCAGCCATCCGCGGTGAGGTGAATAAACGTTTTCTCTTGATGTGTGTTGGTGCGGATCCAGCCAGCTTGTAGACATTGGTCACACAGCGCAGCGAATCGCCCTGCGCGTTGTTCACCCACATAGTTTAGATAAGATAAATAAAGGTCTTCAGCTTTGCGGCTAGGGCTGACAATGATGGCGGCAAGGAAATCGATTTGTCCATCTTTAAACGCATATGAGGTTATTTCTGAGCGTTGCACTGGGCCTTCCTGCGATCTTTTAAATATGGGCTTGGATATACGATATTTTCGTGGTTTTGGGCTCGTTTGTCTTTAAATAAAAAAGTAGAAAATTTGATTGATTGGCTATACCAACTGAATCAATCTAGCGGTGATCACGGTGGGGTTTCCATAAGTATTGGTGACGAGTATACGATTAATGAAAAAAACATAGGGCATTATGGATAATTTTCCTAAATTTATTCAATGGATTATCTTGCTACTGGCTTCATTGTTATTGGGAGGGTTACTGCAATTCTTCCACTTTCCCGCTGCTCTGCTGTTAGGGCCGATGATTGTTGGCGTCGTGATGGGCCTGCTAGGGGCATCAGTCCGTGTTCCCGCCCATTACTTTGTTGTTTCACAAGCCGTGTTAGGCTGCATGATTGCTCAAAGTCTATCCCCCGATATTCTGACGCCGTTACTGCAAGATTGGCCACTGGTGTTACTGGTTTTGCTCTCTACGCTGTTGGCAAGCGGGTTTGCCGGCTGGTGTCTTATGCGCTTTAGCGGGTTACCGGGGCCGACCGGCGCTTGGGGAACTTCACCCGGCGGGGCTTCGGCGATGGTGGCGATGGCCGGGGATTTTGGTGCCGATGTCCGTCTGGTGGCCTTTATGCAATATCTGCGGGTGCTGTTCGTGGCGACGGCAGCAGCAATGGTGGTGCGTATTAGCTTGGGGAGTGAGGCAGGGCAAGGCAGTGTGGCAGTTGAGTGGTTCCCAGCATTGCATTGGAATTTTCTAGGCACGGTAGGGATTGCTGTGGCGGGTATCTGGCTGGGGCCACGCTTGCGTATTCCCTCTGGTGTACTGATGTTGCCAATGATCCTGGGGGCTGCATTACACTCTAGCGGCACCATGATGTTGCAGGTGCCGGAATGGTTGTTGGCGTTGGCTTATACGGTCATTGGCTGGAGTGTGGGGCTGCGTTTTACCCGGCCAATCTTCCTGTTGGCATTGCGTACCTTGCCACAAATAGTGATGTCGATTATCGCCTTGATGCTGTTTTGTGGCGGACTGGCATGGATGTTAACCCTATTTTTGCCTGTCGATCTATTAACTGCTTATCTGGCAACCAGCCCAGGAGGGTTGGATACAGTGGCCATTATTGCCGCAGGTAGCCGGGTTGATATCACGTTTGTAATGGCCATGCAGACACTGCGTTTGTTCACTATTTTATTGACCGGGCCAGCAATAGCGCGGTTTATTTCCAACCGCGCCTTGCCGACGAAATCAACGTAATATCCGCTGGGTATAGAGCGCATCAAGGGTGAACAGCCCTAACGCCGCCCAGATAAAGCCGAAGGTGACCAATTTATCCAGGCCGATCGTTTCGCCGTAGAAGGTGGTAGCCAATAGGAACATCATGGTTGGGCCAAGGTATTGAAAGAACCCAAGGGTTGAAAGACGCAACCGGGTGGCTGCCGCCGTAAAGAACAGCAGTGGTACGGTGGTGATAATCCCGGCAGCCACCAGTAATAGATTTAATGACCAAGGGTTGTTACTGAGCTGACTGGTGGGGCTGTCGGCAATCAGAAACAGGTAGATGGCGGCGACGGGTAGTAACCACAACGTTTCAACCAACATACCGGTTTGCGCATCAATAGCGATTTTTTTGCGTAATAGCCCATAAAAGGCAAAGCTGAAAGCCAGCCCCAGAGCGACGATGGGCAGTGAACCGAACTGCCACAATTGCACCAGTACCCCGGTAAATGCCAACGCGACGGCGAACCATTGCATACGGCGAAATCGCTCACCCAAGAACAGCATCCCGAGCAGGATATTCACTAACGGATTGATAAAATAGCCTAGGCTCGCTTCCAGCATATGGTGGTTATTCACCGCCCAAATAAACAGTAGCCAGTTGCCCCCCACCAAGACCGCAGTCACGGCCAGTAAGAGTAGCTTTTTGGGATTACGACATGCCGCTCGTACTTTTTGCCAGTGGCGGCCCAGCGATATCAGCACCAACATAAACAAAAATGACCAAATCACCCGATGGGTCAGGATCTCATCAGCAGGTACTTGTTGGATCAACTTGAAATAGACCGGGGCAATGCCCCAAATAAAATAAGCGGCCAGAGCAAATAAGATGCCCTGCCGCGTCTGGTTTGCATCCATAAGGAGTACCGGGTAGGAACTGAGATACAGAGATTTTACTGTAGTTAACCGAGCGTGTCCCGATTTTGTGATCTACATACAGTTATGTTGTTACAAAGTCTGTTTCCAGTTGGGCCTATTGATGCCAGCTATCAACAGCAGGGCAGCGGGGCAATGTTTGGCACAGAGCATATTGCCCCGCTGTTATCCCACCAGATAGGTAGCCGTTGCGCTGGCAATATGCACGCCGTCGTGATTATGCAGTTCAACGCGCGCCACTGAT
This sequence comes from Serratia sp. HNCC26DJ244, assembly GCF_057180565.1. NCBI lineage: Bacteria > Pseudomonadati > Pseudomonadota > Gammaproteobacteria > Enterobacterales > Yersiniaceae > Serratia > Serratia sp. HNCC26DJ244. The sequence goes on from NZ_JBXUGO010000017.1 coordinate 10,502, forward strand.
ACTTTATTACCGCTACGCAGCACGCTGGCGGCGGCAATAAAGTGCTCACCACGGCCAGGGCGCAAATAGTCAACGCGCAAATCGATAGTTCCCATGCGTGCCAAGCGGGCCAACAGTTCCTCTTCGAACAGGGGATCTTGGCGTATCAGAACATTGCCGACACAGACCAATCCGGCGGCAACATCCAGCACCGAGGCGATCACCCCACCATGCAGGATATTTTGTGCGGCATTACCCACCAGCTTGTGTTGATTGATAAAGGTCAACTCCACATAGTCGTCGTCAAAGTGGCGCAATTCCAACCCCAATTCACGATTAAATGGCATGTGATAGACAAAAATCTCACTGATCTTCTGACGCGCGGCTTCCACGGTCATCGGGGTATGCGACATGGTTATTACCTTCAGAGGAATAGGGTTGCTGGGCGCATTCGCCAATCCGTGTTGCTCATTTGTTAATTCTATGCTTTTTTTTGTTTCTTTCTAGTCCCACCTAAACATATCATCTACTAAAATGTTCAACATCTTTACTGATTATCCGGTTAAGGCGGCATTTCTTATGCTACATGCCCAGTAATGATGATCGGCATAGCGAGTTAATGGCTCATAACCGGATGCTCAGTGACACCATCAGCAATTAAGCAAGGGACAGCGCCTATGATTTGTGTGTAAAATAATCCGTTTTTATCACAACTTTTCTTAATATTTCTGGAGTGAGCAAATCATGCGCGTTATGTCTGTTGCGTTGATGGCGCTGTTGTTAGCACCATTAGCCGTATCGGCCAATGAGGCTTCTGAGCAAAAGAATCTGAATACATCCGCGGTTCGTGGCAGCATTATTAGCAATATGTTGCAGCATTATGATGGGCCATTCACTTTTTATGCTTATGAACCCAACTACTTAATTTACACCGATACCAGTGACCTCAATAAAGAGGCTATCGAATCCTATAGTTGGTCGCAAAATGCCAAAAAAGATGAGGTTAAATTCCAGATTAGTCTGGCCTTTCCTATCTGGACGGGTATTCTCGGTGAGAATTCGTTATTGGGGGCTTCCTATACTCAGCGTTCCTGGTGGCAACTTTCTAATAGTGAGGAGTCATCGCCGTTTCGTGAAACTAACTATGAACCCCAAATTTTCCTTGGCTGGGCCACCGATTACCAGTTTGCTGGTTGGACGTTGCGCGATATTGAAGTGGGTTTTAACCATCAGTCCAATGGCCGTGAAGATCCCACTTCCCGTAGTTGGAACCGCGGTTATGCACGCTTGATGGCGCAGAACGGCAATTGGCAGGTAGATATCAAGCCCTGGTTCCGTTTTTCTGAAAGTGATAGCAACGACGATAATCCGGATATCACCAAGTATATGGGGTATTACCGGCTAAAAGTGGGTTATGCCCTGGGGCAAAGTGTGGTCAGTGTTAATAGCCACTATAACTGGAACACCGGTTTTGGTGGTGCGGAGCTGGGCTGGAGTTATCCTATCACCTCTCATGTGCGTTTCTATACTCAGCTGTTCAGTGGTTATGGCGAATCGATGATTGATTACAACTTCAAACAGACACGGTTTGGTGTTGGTGTCATGCTTAACGATATTATGTAATTTTGTGGTGCGGATGGCAGTGCCAAACTGGGTACTGCTGTCGTGTTTAAATGGGGAAGGGTGTGTCAACCGCAGCAGTGATAAACAAAGAGTTGCTAGCAGAGCAGGTGTTGCGTAATACCTTCGGCTATCAGCAGTTCCGTCCGGGTCAACAAACGATTATCAACGCCACCATTGCGGGTCAGGATTGCCTGGTCGTAATGCCCACTGGCGGAGGTAAGTCATTGTGTTATCAAATTCCGGCACTGGTGATGGATGGGCTGACGCTGGTGGTCTCCCCATTAATTTCATTGATGAAAGATCAGGTTGATCAACTGCTCGCCTATGGCGTGGCAGCCGCGTGCTATAACTCGACACAAACCCGTGAGCAGCAGTGGGAAGTGATGGCAAATTGCCGTAGTGGCAAGATCAAATTGCTCTATGTTGCCCCTGAACGGCTGGTGATGGACAGTTTCTTTGAGTTACTGGAACATTGCCCACCCGCATTACTGGCAGTGGATGAAGCACACTGCATCTCTCAGTGGGGGCATGATTTCCGCCCGGAGTATCGGGCGCTAGGCCAGTTGAAACAACGTTTTCCTACCATGCCGGTGTTGGCGTTGACTGCCACGGCGGATGAAGCCACCCGGCGGGATATTGTCCGTTTACTGTCGTTACAGGACCCGCTGATCCAGATCAGCAGTTTTGATCGCCCTAATATCCGCTACACGTTGGTGGAGAAGTTCAAACCGTTCGACCAGCTATGGCGTCTGGTGCAAGACCAGCGGGGCAAAAGTGGCATTATTTACTGTAATAGCCGCGCTAAGGTGGAAGACACGGCCGCCCGCTTGCAGAGCCGAGGGCTGAGTGTGGCGGCTTATCATGCCGGTTTGGATAACGCCCGTCGTTCTCAAGTGCAGGAAGCCTTTCAACGTGATGACTTGCAGGTGGTAGTCGCCACGGTGGCTTTTGGCATGGGGATTAATAAGCCTAATGTGCGCTTTGTGGTGCACTTTGATATACCGCGCAACATCGAGTCCTATTATCAGGAAACGGGGCGTGCAGGGCGTGATGGTTTACCGGCAGAAGCGGTGCTGTTGTATGACCCGGCCGATATGGCCTGGCTGCGTCGCTGTCTGGAAGAGAAACCGGCAGGTCCGCAGTTGGATATCGAACGCCATAAGCTCAATGCCATGGGGGCCTTTGCGGAGGCACAAACCTGCCGCCGTTTGGTGCTGTTGAATTACTTTGGTGAAGGCCGTCAGCAAGCCTGTGGCAACTGTGATATCTGCCTTGATCCCCCTAAGCGTTATGATGGCCTTGAGGATGCGCGCAAGGCTTTGTCGGTGATAGGCCGTGTTGGGCAACGCTTTGGTATTGCTTATGTGGTGGAAGTCTTGCGCGGTGCCAATAACCAGCGCATCCGCGAATTTGGCCATGAAAAGCTGCCGGTGTATGGGATTGGCCGCGATCAAACTACTGAGCACTGGACCAGTGTTCTGCGCCAACTGATTCATCTGGGTTTTATTACGCAGAATATTGCCATGTATTCGGCGCTGCAACTGACGGAAGCCGCGCGCCCAATATTGCGTGGTGAACTGCCCTTGCAACTGGCGGTGCCAAGAATTCAGCGTATTAAATTGCGTAGCAGTGCCAACCAGAAATCCTATGGCGGCAATTATGATCGCAAGCTATTTGCCAAATTGCGCAAGCTGCGTAAATCCATTGCCGATGAAGAGAATATCCCGCCTTATGTGGTGTTCAATGATGCGACTTTGCTGGAGATGGCGGAGCAGATGCCGATCAACGCCAGCGAGCTGTTGAGTGTTAACGGTGTTGGTCAACGCAAACTGGAACGTTTTGGGACCCCTTTTATGGCGGTGATCCGCGAGCATCTCGATGATGAAGAAAGATAAGGACCTACAAGCATGTCGATACTGTTTTTGAAGATAGCACTGCTACATCTGGTGGCGTTAATCAGTCCAGGGCCGGATTTCTTTTTTGTGTCTCAAACTGCAGTCAGTCGTTCGCGCCGTGAGGCGATGCTGGGGGTAGTGGGTATTACTCTCGGCGTCATGGTTTGGGCTGGCGTGGCATTACTGGGCTTGAACCTGATCCTGCAGAAAATGGCGTGGTTGCATCAGATTATTATGGTGGCGGGGGGCATATATCTGTGTTGGATGGGGTGGCAACTGTTGCGCTCAGCCCGTAGCCACCATCTGCACCCCTGTGAATCAACCGAGGGGAAAGTGGTATTAGCGAAACCTGGGCGCAGTTTTATCCGTGGTTTGTTGACTAACCTTTCCAACCCGAAAGCGGTGATTTATTTTGGTAGCGTGTTCTCGCTGTTTGTTGGGGAAGAGGTGGGTGCCGGTGCGCGTTGGGGGTTATTCGCCTTGATCACTGGCGAAACTTTGCTGTGGTTTAGTTTGGTGGCGGTGGTATTCGCCTTACCTAAGATGCGCCGAGGTTATCAGCGCATGGTGAAGTGGGTTGATGGCCTGGCCGGGGTATTGTTCACCGGTTTTGGTGTGCATCTGATCTTTACCCGTTAACCAAGCTAGGTTCTGCCGGTCGCCTTATGCCTTGTGGGCGGTGGCTAATAACCCCGCCACCAGAATAAACAGTGAACCGAAAATGCGGTTTAGTAATTGCATTTGTCGCGGTGTTTTCAGCCAACGGGCAATTCGGGTGGCCAGCGTGGCATAACCCGTCATGACGATAATATCCACCACCACACTGGTGATCCCGAGTATGAGATACTGCGCTAATTGTGGTTGGTTAGGGATGATAAATTGCGGGAAGAGCGCCGCGAGAAACACAATACTTTTAGGGTTGGACAGATTCACCAGCACGGCGCGGCGAAACAGGTGGCGGCGTGGCAGGGTGCCTGCCAATGTGTGTAAATCCAGCGCACCAGCGGATCGCCACTGCTGAATACCTAACCACATCAGATAGACCACCCCCAGCCATTTCAGCAGTTCAAATGCCAGCAGCGATTGGGAAACTATCGCCCCCAGGCCAATCCCCACCAAGACAATATGAATGCACAACCCCAGTTGCAACCCAGCAATGGAGGCTACCGCCCCACGATAACCGTGGCTGATACCGGTGCTCATGGTGTTGATGGCTCCTGAACCGGGGGAAAGGCTCAGGATCAGGGTTGTCAGCAGATAGGTTAACCACCAGTCTAAGGTCATTGTCAGGCTTCCTGAATGTGTTCTTCCATGGTTTGCAAACTAGCGGAACGTTGTGACTGGCTGATATTCCGGCAGCAACTTGCATGAACTTGGGGCTGATTTGTGACACAATAAGTTATACCCATTGCTTTTCAAGCGATATATCCTTCATCCTGCAAATTGCTTGGGTGTTGCCTGCCGTTACTCGCTTCGTCCATGAGGTTCGCCCCTAGCGGAGACAGCGCCAGCGCTGTTCAAAAGCTCAGCGTTTTGTAAAGCAATTCGAATTATTTTGGGTATAGTGTAATTAATCTTGAGCCGGTTTTTGTATCGGCTAGCTGCAACGTATACTCAAGTTCAATGAGGTTGCAGGCAGGCGGCCAAGGCGTGAGTCCCCGGGAGAATAGATAACTATGTGACCGGGGCGAGGGCGTGCAGCCAACACCGCTGCAGCTTCATTGGTGACGAGTATAGAAGGCCAGTAATGACGATGTTGACGCTCAGTGATACCCAATGGTTAAACCGTGAAGAGCAGTTCTCTGCTTTTGCTACCGGGCCATTGCTGGATTTTTGGCAGCAACGGGTGGAAGGTGAATTTATTGGTGTCGCCGGGGTTCCTATCCGCTTTGTTCGGCTGAGTTCACCGGCACATCAGCGAGTGGTGGTGATTAGCCCTGGCCGTATCGAGAGTTATCTCAAATATGCGGAAGTGGCTTATGACCTGTATCACCAAGGTTATGACGTCATGATCCTGGATCACCGTGGTCAGGGGCGTTCCGGGCGTATACTCACCGATAGACACCGTGGTCATGTGGTCAATTTTGCTGATTATGTCGATGACTTTGCTCAGTTTTATCATCAACAAGTCGAACCTTATGGTTATCAGCGCTATTTTGCCTTGGCTCACTCCATGGGGGCGGCGATCCTGGCACAGTTTCTGGCCCGTGAACCCCAGGCATTTGCTGCAGCGGCGCTCTGTGCGCCGATGTTTGGTATTGCTTTGCCCATGCCAAGGTGGCTGGCTACCCCGATTCTGAACTGGGCAGAGAATCACCCTTCGATGCGTGATTATTATGCGGTAGGCACCGGGCGCTGGCGGCCACTCCCTTATGTGGTGAACGCACTGACCCATAGCCGTGAGCGTTATCGCCGTAACCTGCACTATTATGCCGATTACCCGGAAATCCAGATTGGGGGCCCTACTTATCATTGGGTGAGGGAAAGTATTCAGGCTGGGCAGCAAATTATTGCCGAAGCCGCTAAAATAACCACACCGCTCCTATTATTGCAAGCCAGTGAGGAACGGGTGGTAGACAACCGTTCTCATCGGGCTTTTTGTCAGGCGTTATCCGATGCGGGGCACCCTTGCGAAGGGGGCAAACCGTGGATTATCCATGGCGCTCGTCATGAGATCCTGTTTGAACAGGACGCGATGCGTGCCGAAGCACTGGGCGCAATCCTGCGTTTCTTTGCTCATTATTAGGTAGTACTGTTGCTACCGCCAATACACTAGAGGTTAAAACATATTGCTATGTATCACGTCGTCGCTTCTGATTTAGATGGCACGCTGCTATCCCCAGACCATACCTTGACCCCTTACGCCAAAGAGACTCTGCAGCTATTGACACAGCGCGGTGTACATTTTGTTTTTGCCACGGGTCGTCATCATATCGACGTTTCGCAAATCCGCGATAGCCTGGGCATCAGTGCATTTATGATTACTTCCAACGGTGCGCGAGTGCACAACACCGAAGGGGAATTGATCTTCAGCCATAACCTGGACGAAGATATTGCTCACGATCTCTATAACATTGTCCATAACAACCCAGACATTCTGACCAACGTTTTCCGTAATGACGACTGGTTTGTGAATCGTGAAAGCCCGGAACAGGAAGAGTTTTTCCAAGAATCCGTCTTTAGGTATCAAGTGTTTGAGCCAGGTTTATTGGAAACTGACGGTGTGTGCAAGGTGTACTTTACTTGTGCTGATCACGGCCCATTGATGTTACTGGAAGATGCCATTAACGCACGTTGGGGTGATCGGGTTAACGTCAGTTTCTCACTGTCTAACTGCCTGGAGGTGATGGCTGGTGGCGTGTCGAAAGGTCATGCGCTGGAGGCTGTTGCCAAGATTGTTGGTTATTCCCTTAAGGAGTGTATCGCCTTTGGCGATGGAATGAATGACCTGGAAATGTTGTTGATGGCGGGTAAAGGTTGCATCATGCAAAATGCTCACCAACGGCTGAAAGAGACCTTGCCCGACCGTGACGTGATTGGCTCTAATGCCGATGACGCGGTACCGCATTATCTGCGCAAGATGTTCCTGGGTTAACGTCACTGCGCGTGGGACGGGTCTTAATTCAAGTTGCAGGGCAAAAACACCGGCTGTTTCTGTCCTGCAAATAAAATACCCCTAAAAAAATATGGGTATTTACTTTTTTTTATACGATTTCAGCGATTCAGCGCACATTTCATAAACAATTTTTTTATATGTAGCGCCGATTTATCATCAATTTAATTGCAATTAAAAGCACTAACTTGCAGTAATCTCACATTAATCCTCTATACGGTTGTCTGTTGCAAAAATTTCGTTGCTGCAGGCGAAATCGTTTGTCTGTCAAATCCCCCGTTGATCCCCCTACTATATTGAAAATTACCTATCAAAATTGTCGGCCTCAAGGCCAGAAATCTCAACGATGTAGGAGATGTGTCATGACTCAGCAAGTTTTTCATGCAGAACCCTTCGATCTACCCTTTGACCCTACCAGCACCGCACTGGTGATGATTGATATGCAAAGAGATTTTGTTGAACCTGGTGGCTTTGGTGAAGCACTGGGTAACGATGTTTCTTTCGTTCGCAGCGCCATTGAACCTTGTAAACGTGTCCTCGATGCCGCTCGCAGCCAGGGCTTGTTGGTGATCCATACGCGTGAAGGTCATCGTGCCGATCTGAGCGACTGCCCACCAGCCAAATTGACCCGTGGCGGTCAAACCTTTATTGGTACCCATGGCCCGATGGGGCGCATTCTGGTACGCGGTGAAGCGGGCCATGACATTATTCCTGAACTCTACCCACAGGCAGGCGAGCCAGTGATTGATAAGCCAGGCAAAGGCGCGTTCTACCAGACCGACCTGCATTTGATCCTGCAAAATCATGGCATCAAGACATTGATTGTCTGCGGTGTGACCACCGAAGTGTGCGTGAATACCACCGTACGTGAAGCCAATGACCGTGGCTACGAATGTATTATTCCTCAAGATTGTGTCGGTTCTTATTTCCCAGAGTTCCAGAAATACGCATTGGAAATGATCAAAGCCCAGGGCGCAATTTTTGGCTGGGTCAGTGATGCCAACGCTATTGTGGCTGGCTTGCAAAAATAAGCCTATAGATACCCATTATCACTCAAGTGGCCGACTTGTCCGCGGTAACTTGAGTGAGCCGGGGTATCGTGGATAGTACCGCCGGATTCGGGTGAGAAACCCATGACAGTCGCGGTGTTTCCGGCATTTCTTAATGGATTAGCCGGCATGTGACAGGCTTTGACAGCATGGCAACGCTCACTCTGAGCCCGGCAAGATACTCGTAATAGGGCAAGCTGCATCTGCGTTGGCGACAGCCGTTCGCACCAGGTTCATGGTTTATTCCTGTGACTGGCAGCCTGCGGCCTTGCTCCCCCTCCTGCAACTCAGGTTATTGCGAGTATCAACTCTTTTCTTTGTTATTCAAGTGGTAGAGAGATTCAAATGGTAGAGCGGTTCAAGTGGCAGGGAGATTGCCGATAGCTTGAATCAACTCGGATCCCAATTTTCTGGTTTTAATAGGCTGAAAATCATTGTTTTCAGTCAAGAACCCTTCCGCCCGAACACCAGTGACGGGCAAACCTCGAACAGGTAAATGCGATGAGTGTAATGCATAAAGTTTTTGCCAATCTTTATCAGGACTCGGTTTCGCTGATGCAGATTTCTGCACAGATCAGCAAACTCCCTGGTATTGAACAGGCCTCCGTCGTCATGGGGACGGAAACCAACCTTAGCCAACTACGTGACGCCGGTTTGGATGATGGCTGCAAGGCCGGGCCAAACGATCTGATTATTGCGGTGCGTGGTGAAGAAGACGCTTGCCGTGAGGCGCTGGAAATTGCCCACCAACGGCTTAATAGCAAGCCAAAGGAAAGCAACTCGGACGGCTTGCGTGCACCGACCTTGGTGAGTCTCGAAATGGCAGCGGAACAACAGCCGGACATTAATCTGGCGCTGATTTCCGTGCCTGGGGATTATGCGGCGGCTGAAGCTATCAAGGCGCTGCATCTGAATATGAACGTGATGTTGTTCAGTGACAACGTTAGCCTGGAGCAGGAAAAACAGATCAAACTGTTGGCTCAGCGTAAAAACCGCCTGGTGATGGGCCCGGATTGTGGCACTGCCATTATCAATGGGTTACCACTGGGTTTTGCTAACGTGGTGAAAGGTGGCTCGATTGGCATTGTTGGGGCATCAGGCACTGGCTTGCAGGAAGTGAGTTGCCGTATTGATCAGCTTGGTGCGGGGATTTCCCAGGCACTAGGTACCGGTGGGCACGATTTGCATGAAGAGATCGGCGGGATTTCCATGTTGCACGGCTTGCAAGCGCTGGCTGCGGATCCGGCAACTCAGGTGATTGTCCTGATCTCCAAACCACCCGCTCGTCCAGTAGCAGAGCGCATTCTTGAGCGTGCCCAAGCTTGTGGCAAGCCAGTAGTAGTGAACTTCCTGGGTGCTGCAGCGGAAGATATCACCCGTCCAGGGGTGACTGCCGCCGCCACATTGGCTGATGCAGCTGGCATTGCCGTGGCACTGGCTAATGGCACCGCAGTACCTGATTCAGTCACCCATATTCCACAGCAGGATATTGAGGTTTTAGAGTCAGTCATTGGAGACTTAGCCGCTTCCCGTTGGGCTATCCGTGGCGTCTTCGCCGGTGGAACCTTCTGTTATGAAGGTCAGTTGCTATGCCAACAGCAAGGCTTTATTGCCGCATCCAATACGCCTGTTAAAGGCAACACTCGTTTAGCAGATATCTGGCGTAGTGAAGGGCATACCTTGATCGATATGGGTGACGATGATTTCACCCGTGGCAGACCACACCCGATGATCGACCCTACCCTGCGTAACCAGCGTATCGAGCAGGAACTGAATGATCCAGAAACTGCCGTGGTGCTGTTTGATCTGGTCTTGGGTTATGGCGCCGCTGCTGATCCTGCTACTGAACTGCTGGCTTTACTGGCTAAACATCACAGCAGCAATGGCCCGTTACTGATTGCCCATGTCTGTGGAACAGAAGCCGATCCACAACAGCGTTCACGTCAAGTTGCTGCCCTGCGTGAGGCAGGTGTACTGGTTGCTGGTTGCAATGCCCAGGCGGCGTTGTGGGCTAGCCTGGTGGCTCGTATTCAGGCTGAGAAAAACGGAGAAACAGCATGAACCCATTATTTCAACAGCCATTGAAAGTGGTTAACGCCGGGCTGGCCGGTTTTGCCGATAACTTAAAACAAGCCCAAGGTGATGTGGTTGCGTTGCAATGGCAGCCACCTGCAATGGGTAATATTCAGGCCGGTCTGGACCTGGCGGCATTGGTCCGTCATCCGCTGGTTGAACAAGCTAACCAGATCGCTTTTGAGCGTTACCTGAGCGCTCAACCGGTACTGATTGACGTGATGAGTGCGGCGGAGGCTATCCCGGCGATGGCTGAGCGTAAGCTGATCCTGCATTCTGGGCCACCGATTGCCTGGCCAGATATGTGCGGCCCGGTGAAAGGCGCGATCATTGGTGCGATCCTGTTTGAGGGATGGGCTAACGATCATCAGGCGGCTGAACGTTTGGTGCTAGACGGTAAAGTGGCTCTGGAGCCTTGCCATCATCACCAGGCTGTGGGCCCGATGGCGGGTATCATCAGCCCATCCATGCCAGTCTGGGTGATTGAGAATAAAACCAATGGCCAGCGCGCGTTTAGCAACTTCAATGAAGGGTTGGGTAAAGTCCTGCGCTTTGGTGCCAACAATGATGAAGTGTTGCAGCGTTTGCAGTGGATGAAGCAAGAACTGGCTCCAGCGTTAAAAGCGGCCGTTCGTCAGATTGGTGAGTTGGAATTGAAACCACTGATGGCGCAAGCCCTGCATATGGGGGATGAGGTTCATAACCGTAACTCCGCAGCCACAGGTTTGCTGATTAAGCGTCTGGTACCGGCATTACTGGCTTGCAACCTGCCGGTAGAAACGTTACAGCGCGTGGTGGCATTTATTACCGGTAATGACCACTTCTTCCTCAATCTATCCATGGCGGCTTGTAAAGCCATGATGGATGCGGCCACAGGCGTGCCTTACAGCTCAATGGTCACCGTGATGGCACGTAATGGTGTCAACTTTGGTATCCGTTTATCCGGTACCGGTGACCGCTGGTTCCAGGCACCGGCCAACGCCGTGGAAGGGCTGTTCTTCCCAGGTTATGGCGTTGATGACGCTGCGGCTGATTTGGGGGATAGCGCGATTACTGAAACGGCTGGGGTCGGCGGCTTTGCCATGGCGTCTTCACCGGCCATCGTGAAATTTGTTGGTGGTACGCCAGCCGATGCCACCAATAACAGCCGTCGTATGCAGTTTATCACCATTGGGGCTAACCCAGCCTTTACGTTGCCAGCCTTGAATTTTGCGCCGACAGCGGCGGGTATTGATGCGCGTAAAGTGGCCGATCGTCAGATTCTGCCAGTAATTAACACCGGAATCGCCCATAAAGAAGCCGGGGTTGGGCAGATTGGCGCTGGGATTACTACTGCACCAATGTCGTGTTTTGTTGAAGCCATTGAAGCATTGGCGAAAACGTTGCCAGCAGGAGAATCAGTATGAGCAGACCTTTAGCGGTGGTTGCTGTTGGTGGTAACGCACTGATCCAGGACGACCAACATAACAGCATCCCAGACCAGTATCAGGCCGTGATGGAAACGGTGGGGCATGTTGTCGAGATGATCGAGGCCGGTTGGGATCTGGTATTGACTCATGGCAATGGACCACAGGTAGGCTTTATTCTGCGCCGCTCAGAACTGGCGGCGGAAGAAGTTGCACCGGTTCCACTGGATTATGCCGTGGGTGATACCCAGGGTGCCATTGGTTACATGTTCCAGAAAGCGCTGCATAACGAATTGCTACGTCGCGGTATCCAACGGCCGGTAGTGGCTTTGGTCACGCAAACTCTGGTGAGCGCCGATGATGCGGCCTTCCAGAACCCGAGCAAGCCAGTAGGCGCCTTCTTTGATCACCAGACTGCATTGGAGCGCCAGCAGAAGTTGGGCTGGACGGTGATGGAAGATGCGGGCCGTGGTTGGCGGCGTACCGTAGCGTCACCGATGCCACTGGAGATTATCGAGCGGGAGGTGATTGCTCAACTGTTGGCGCAGGGCTGTATTGTTATCGCCTGTGGCGGCGGCGGTATCCCGGTGGTGCAGGATGAGCACCAACAACTGCGTGGCGTGGAAGCGGTGATCGATAAAGATCTGGCTTCTGCACTGCTGGCTGAACAACTGGGCGCAGACTTGCTGATGATCCCTACTGGGGTTGAACAGGTAGCAATTAATTTCGGTACGCCACAACAGCAGTGGTTGGATGCATTAAGCATTGAACAGGCACAGGATTTGTTGCAGCAAGGGCAGTTTGGTGCCGGTAGTATGCAGCCGAAGGTGGAAGCGATTCTGCGTTTTGTGATGAACAGCAAGCAACAAGGAAAAACCGGCCAGGGCTTGATCACCAGCCCTCAAGCCATTAAAGCCGCACTGAATCACCAGACCGGCACTTGGATTAAGCCCTAACAGGAAAGGAAAGAACGATGAGCCAGACGACTTTGGTTGCCGTAAATGGCACTTTGATGCGTGGTTTGGAATTGAACGGCAATATGATTGCCGCCGGCGGTGTTTTTGTTCGTGAAGATCAAACTGATGCCCATTACCGTTTGTGGAGCATTAATGATCGTCATCCAGGGATGATCCGGGTGATGGAAGGGGGGATTTCTGTTCCGCTAGAGCTGTGGGAACTGCCGATGGCTTCATTTGCCACCCTATTACTGAGCGAACCTGAAGGGTTGTCGATTGGTAAAGTGAAATTGCAGGATGGCAGTGTGGTGCTCGGGGTATTAGCCGAACCTTGGCTGCTGGAAGGGCAAAAAGAAATTACCGAACATGGTGGCTGGCGTCAGTATACCGGTGAAACCTTTACTGGCTAAGTCTTAGCCTTATATACCTGGTTTCAAGTGGCATTTCACCCCAGTGGCTGGCTTCAGCTGGTTGCTGGGGAGCCATGCGGTTTGGCGTTCATCGGGTATATTCACGAGGAGTAATATATGCGTAAAACAGAGGAAAACCTCAACACCGCATCGGGATTTCATATTGCGATGATCCTGTTGGGTATTGCGGTCACTCCGGTACTGCTTTCTTCTTCCAGCCTGGGTAATCAGTTATCCCGCACGGAGTTGATCAGTGTGGTGGCATTGGGCGGCCTGATCCTGGCGATACTCTCTGCTATCACCATTTGTGTGGGTGAAAAGGCGCGTCTGCCAACCTACGGCATTGTGAAATACTCTTTTGGTGAGCGTGGTGCGGTGGCTATCAATATTCTGATGGCCATCAGTTTGTTTGGTTGGATTGCCGTCACCGCCAATATGTTCGGCCATTCGGTGCATGATTTGTTGGCACAGTATGGCATGGTCTTGCCAGTGCCCCTGTTGGTGGTGGTCGGGTGCTGTATTTTTGTCGCTTCTACCGCCTTTGGTTTTGCTGTCTTGGGCAAAGTGGCGCAAATTGCTGTACCGATTATTGCTCTGGTGCTGTGCTATATCCTGTATGTTGCTACCCACGGGCAGGTTGAACTGGGTGAGCGTTTAGCCAGCATGGATACTGGTGTGGCGGTCTCTACCGTGGTGGGGACGATTATTGTGCTGGTGGCAACCCTACCGGATTTTGGCAGCTTTGTGCATAACCGCAAGCATGCCTTGATTGGGGCAATTATCACCTTTCTGGTGGCCTATCCACTACTGTATTGGGTGGGTGCGACACCTAGCGCCTTGAGTGGTAAAGGGTCGCTACTGACAGCGATGGCGGCATTTGGTGCGGTATTGCCTGCGGCGCTGTTGCTGATCTTTGCCTGTATTACCGGTAACGCGGGGAATATGTTCCAAGGTACGCTGGTGGTATCAACCTTGTTCACCCGTTTCCCTAAATGGCAGATCACTCTGGTGTTAGGGGTGCTGGCGGCGATTGTGGGTAGCATGGATATCATGGCCTGGTTTATTCCATTCCTGTTATTCTTGGGCATTGCCACCCCGCCTGTGGCCGGTATCTATATCGCCGACTTTTTCCTCTATCGTCGTAATGGCTATCAGGAAACAGTGCTGACGACAGAACCACAGATTAAACTGCTGACATTTGTCGCCTGGGCTGCTGGTTCTGCTGTAGGTTTTATGACCGTCAATAACATGTTTACCTTGACGACCATCCCTTCAGTGGATTCAATTCTGGTGGCTTGTTTGGGGTATATCCTGTTAAGTCGACTGAGCCAGAAAAAGTAATCTAAAGACCCAAGTTGCCGCAAGGCGACAATGGTCGAGTCCCATGGAAGGGACTCATCACCTAGTCAACATCTCTGCAATTAGACGATCGGTGGGAGATAGGGTTGGCACTGGTGAGTCAGTCTACGCTTTGCCTAACAAATCCCCATCAAATAAGAATTTTTCGTGTTTATTGTCGGAGACAGGTAGCATGCAGGTGGAAAAATTTAAACCAAAATTGTGGAGTGTTGGTGATTTAAATGCATTTTTTGGTCTGTTTACCAATATATTAGTCAATACCTTGGTGTTAACCGGGTTATGCCTCTATGTCGTTAAAATACCCGAGGTTAATGTTTACAGCCGTATTTTACCTGCGTTAGGGATTGCTCTACTGATAGGTAACCTTTTTTATACCTATATTGCCTACCAGAAAGCCAAAGTTGAAAAGAGAAATACCGTAACCGCGCTGCCTTATGGGCCTAGCGTACCGCAAATGTTTATTGTGGTTTTTATGGTGATGTTGCCGACCTACATTAGCACCGGTAATCCCATATTAAGCTGGATCCTGGGGATGGTATGGGCACTGTTGGTGGGGTGTATTGTGCTACTGGGTGCTTTTATTGGCCCGACAATTCGTAAATATACCCCAAGAGCCGCCATGTTAGGTGCGTTGGCGGGGGTTTCCATTACGTTTATCGCCATGCGTCCGGGTTTTTTGATGTATGAAACCCCTTGGATTGGATTAATCTGTTTTATGATTATTCTGATCTCCTGGATGGGGCGTGTCCGTCTGCCTTTCGGCATCCCCGGTGGTCTGGCGGTGATTATTATTGGTTCCGCTTTGGCGTGGGGAGCGACCTTTTTTGGTTTCAGTAATATGATGGATCTGTCCAAGGTGGGTGGGTCATTTAACCACTTTGGTGTCTATTTCCCCATACTCACTGCTGATGTGCTGTCACTTCCCATGGCGCAAGTCTGGCCACTGCTGGTTACCGCTGTCCCCTTGGGCATTTATAACTTTACTGAGGTAATTAATAACGTTGAGTCTGCCTCTGCAGCAGGGGACAATTATAATCTACGTGCGGTATTAATTGCCGATGGTATGGGCGCCATTGCAGGTGCATTTTTAGGTTCCCCGTTCCCGCCGGCGGTTTATGTCGGCCATCCTGGTTGGAAAGCAGTCGGGGGATGCGTAGGCTATTCGTTAGCTACTGGTATTGGTATCTCGCTGGTCTGCTTCCTCGGTTTGACGGCGGTTTTTTTATCCATTATTCCTCTTGTGGCGATTATTCCCATTTTATTGTTTATCGGCTTGATTATCGGTGCCCAGGCTTTCCAAGAGACACCGAAACGCCATGCTCCAGCAATTATTTTAGCGTTTATTCCGAATATTGCTGAGTGGGCGAATAGCCAGATGAACAGTGTAATTAATGCCACTGGTGTGGACAAAACGCTGCAGTTTACTGAACAGTTACGCGGCAGTGGTGTTTTGCTTAATGGTATGGCGACCTTGGGCAGTGGTGCGGTGTTGGCGGGGTTGATGTTGGCTGCTATAGCAGTGTTTGTTATTGACCGTCGCTTTAACTGGGCGGCAGTTTTTGCTTTTATCGCCTCAATGCTGTCGTTTTTCGGCTTTATTCACGGGCACAAACTGGCGTTTAATGCCACCCCGGCAGTGAGCCTGGCTTACTTTATTGTTGGGCTGATGTTCTGTCTGTTAACTTGGCAGCAGATCAGAAAGGGTGAAAAAATATCCTGGGAGCCCGTCAGTAACCAAGAAGAGTCCATCAGCGGCTAGGTGAGCGTGGTATAATCCAGCATAATGAGCAGACTGCCCAACCTTGGGTTGGCAGTCTCTCCTCTCCAGGCCACTTCAGGGAGTCATTATGTTTATTTCCGATGAGACATTGCGGGTTATACATCTGGTTGCGAAATACCAGAGCATCACAACCGCTGCCGAACATCTGAATAAAGTCCCTTCTGCGATTAGCTACACGGTTAAAAAACTAGAGGAGAGCTTTGGTGTTGAACTCCTGCTGCGTAAAGGCCGCTATATCGAACTCACTCCGGCGGGGGAGTACTTTGTCGAACACAGTAAGACCATTCTTAATGACCTGGATGCTTTACGCCGCAATACCGCACTGATCCACAGTGGTGTGGAACAAGAACTGACGATTGCGGTGAACAACATTATTCCTCGTTCCGCTATCGTCGAGTTTGTCTGTGATTTTGAGCGCGTATTTCCGTCTACCCGTCTGACTATCGATACCGAAGTCTATAACGGCTGTTGGGATGCCTTATATGGTAAAAGGGCTAACCTGGTGATTGGTGCCCCTCATGCGGTACCGAGCACCGAAGGGATCGTCAGTGAATCTATTGGTCACCTGGAGTGGGATTTTGTCGTTGGGCCACAGCATCCGTTAGCCATACAGGTTCAACCGCTGCAGAATACCGAGTTGCGCCAGTATCCCGCCGTTTGTATTCGCGATACCGCAGTCAATTTTGTGCCGCAGCAGGCTTGGCTGCTAGAAGGGCAAAAGCCGATGTTCGTCCCCGACTTTGCGACGGGCATTGAGTTGATTCAGCGCAACGTGGCGATTGGTTATGTGCCGCACCATCTGGTTCTGCCACTGTTGAATGCGGGTTTATTGGTTAAAAAGCCGATGCAGGAACATAAACATGCTACGCAGATCTTCTTTGCGGCCCGTTCCGATGGGATGGGTAAAGTAAGCCGCTGGTGCATGGACTATCTATTGGCACCTTCGTTTCGTGCCAAGTTACATGGTTAAACTCCCCTTCAGCCAGCACTAGCACCAAGATATAGCCTGCACTTATTATGTCGGTGTTGAGATAGCCTCACTGGGCAGACCGAGGTTATTCCTGGATCTTGCAGACTAGGTCATAAGAAGTGAGTTTTCCATCAGGCGTCGCTTGAATCAGCTCTATATCCTGCTCCAGACTGCAAAATAAAGCGGCGCTGCTGCGTACCGGTGATGAGTAAGTAATATCAAAAAACACCGGCCCCAAATGTTCATTTAACCTATTTTTTGCCTCTTTTTTTATCCACTGCTCAAGTTCCATGGCTATTTTTTGCAGGTCGTCATCTTCTTTTAGTAGGTGAATATCAATATTGTTCGCTTCTTCAATGCTTGCCAGTCGCACTTGATATTCTTGCTGTAAGGCGTGGGGGACCAGTAGTGAGATTTTCCCCGCAGTGGCGTAAGTGTGCAAGAAAGCGGTTAATTGCTCTGGCGTCGGGGTACCCGCAACATGGGGAGCATGCAAGAGTGGTTTTTTGTGCGTTATTTGGTAAAGGCGTGGTTTTTTAACATGATGTAATGTCATCACTGAGGCAAATAACAGCAACAGCGTGGTAAACACCAACGGAATAGCCCAGAGGGAAAAGCTGACCAGATCGGTAAATGGATGTGAATAACGTTCAACCTCTTCCGGATGCAACAGGCGTAAAAACGTTTTAAAAATCAACTCCTCGTTCAACGAGTCGGTAACCCAACCCGTTAACACGACGGCGGAGAAGGCATAGCATGATGTTTTGAGATGATGCAATAATACTGAACGCTCCACGAACCATCCTCTTGTTAATCATCATTGATGAGTACATGTTCAACCTGTGTATTGGGTTGGCTTAATGATGGGTCGTTGCAGGGAATAAGTCCACATTTTGGCAATATATCACCCAAATGCCGAATGTTATTGCTGCCCGTGGGGATAAATGTATGTTCAATCATATCATTACGGCATCATCAATTTTATTGAAAGACTATGGCAATTATTTAACATGTTTAAGAATGGTTAACTGGGATATCCTTGTTTCGTGCAGTAATTGTTTTGATAAATAATATATTTACTATAAAGGAGCTCCCATGAATAAGGTTAAATTTTTTGTTCTTTTTACCGCTGCCTCTCTCGTTTCTTTCAGTAGCCTGGCTCAAAATGTCACTGCAAGAGCCTCTACTATTGACAGTGCTGAGGCGCAGATAGCTGCTCAGGCAAAAAAAGCCAATGCAGATTATAAGATTATCGCTTCGCACGATAAAAACGGTGTTTATATGATGGCCAAACTGGTTAACTGATTTATATCCGCCATTCTCGCCATACCCTAAATAATTTTAGTCGCAGGAAGAATATATATTCGACTTGAAATTAAAAGGGTATGGATTATATCTATAGAAATAATAAGGTTATATTTTATGAGTTATAAGATAAAATCAAAGTCAGGTATTGCTATCGCACTGCTTATGAGTTTCTCAGTATTCTCAGCCGAAAATAAACCTGATGATTTCTCTGCGACATCTGATGCTAAAGCACCAGAGCGTATCAACAAGACATTGAAAGAATTTAAAACGGAACGAGAAAACGTAGAAAAAAATCTCAGGAATTTTGATGACTTGGATTTTAATGTCTATAGTCACCAAAAATGGGATGAGATGAATAGAAGTCACGCGGAAGATATTATTGTGCACTATCCCGATGGTACGGTGACTTATGGCTTAAAAGACCATCTTGAGCGTTCAAAGAAAATCTTTGCGTTTGCACCGGATACTGAAAACCCTATCCATCATGTACGCATTGGTCAGGGTAATTATACTGCAGTCACTGGTGTATGGCGCGGTACGTTCACCAAGCCGATGGTTTTATCGGATGGTACGGTGATTCAGCCAACCGGCAAACGCTTTGAAATAGAAATGGCCACTATCGGTCGTTGGAATGATAAAGGAACAATGGATGAAGAGTGGTTATTTTACGATGACTACACCTTTATGAAGCAGTTAGGTTTGCTCAAATAACTAATGATAATGGGGACTAACCAGTCCCCTGACTTATTGGGTACAAGAAGAACAAGAGTTAATTAATCATGCATAGCAACAAATCACCTTTCAAAATAGGCATCTCATCGATAGGGGCCCATCTGACTGATCCGATAACCGGTAAAAAATCCACTGAGCAGGAACGGGTTAGGAATTTAATCGAAATGGCCATACAGGCTGAAGCGGTCGGTCTTGATATTTACGCTCTTGGTGAAAGTCATGAGAAGGGTTTTGTTAGTGCGGCACATACCGTGATATTGGGCGCAGCCGCACAGGCGACGAAAAACATCACCCTGATGAGTTCAGTCAGCGTGATCAGTACCCTCGATCCGGTACGCGTGTTTGAAGATTTTGCCACGCTCGATCTGATTTCAAATGGACGATCGGAGATCGTAGTGGGAAGGGGCTCACGCATAGGCGGTTTTGGCTTACTGGGATATTCCCCCGCCGATTATGAGGCTCTGTTTGATGAAAAACTCGAATTGCTGATAGCAATTAATCAAGCAAGTGAACAGCAACAGCCCATCAACTGGCAGGGGAAATTTCGGCCACCGTTGGTGAATGCGCAGATCTACCCGCAGCCAATGAATGGGAAATTGAAAATATGGCACGCGGTGGGTGGCCATAGTGACAGCGCGGTGAGTGCAGCAAATAAGGGATTGCCGATGATGATAACGACGTTGGCAGGGAGTGCTCACAACTTTAAAATGGCGATCGATGCTTATCGGCAAGCAGCAGTGGTAGCCGGCCATCCGATGCAGGTGATGCCCATCACCACCACGAGTTGGTTCCATACTGCGCAGAGTGATGAACAGGCGGTTGAGGAGTTCTACCCTTATTTCAACGGAATGATGAAAGAATTACGTGCTGATTCGACATCTATTGATTTTCTGCGCCATTCGCTGGCCATTGATAATGCCATGATGATTGGTTCGGCCGACACTATTCTCGCCAAGATGAAATATCAGTATCAGCTCTACCGGCAGCAACAGTTCTTGGCTCACGTTGATACGGGAGCGCTGCCGTTCGCTCTGGTAAAAAATAATATCGACGTGCTAGCTACTGTCATTGCTCCCCAATTTCGAGCATTTATAGCCCGTGAATCGGCATAAGCTGAAGTGACGTTATGGGGAGTATTTTCTGGAAGCCCCACCCGAGTGGATGGGGCTTGGTTGGGTTTACTGGTGTAACTGGTGTTGTTGCAGGAACTTCACGGCTTTATCCGGGAAGTCGGTAAATACACCATCAACCCCCGCATCGATATAGAAAATTTTCAACATATCGTTGAAATCCTTGGCATAAGGAGGAACCTGCCCTGGATCAGAACGGAAGGTGTAAGGGTGGACCTGCAAGCCTTGCTGTTTAGCCTCTTTCGCCAAGGTGGTCAGCTCAATGTGGCCTGGCGTTGAAGTGCTCTTCACAATCATTGGATACCATGGCCCAATACCATCGGCATATTTAGCCAGTTTGGCGGCACCGCCTGGTTTCAGCATCCAGTCATAGCTGTAGGGGGTCAGGCTACCATCTGGGTGGATCTCCATGGTTTCGATCACCTTCTGATCATCAGTATTGGTGATCAACTGAACCAGTTTGATGTCCATGTTCATGGCAGGTAGGAGCTCTTTTTTCACCCGTTGCAAGTCTGGGGCATCAAAGCTCTGCAAGTAGACCTTATCGCTTTTCTTGGTATAACCGTAGGATTTCAGCACTTCCAGCACCGCTTTGGAGATATCCTTCCCTTCAGTTTTGTGGAACCAAGGCGCTTTGGTTTCTATATAGATGCCCACATTTTTGCCGGTAGAGTGATTCATACCTTGAATCATCTCAATTTCATCTTGCAGCGTATGGATGCGGAAGTCGGATTTCCACATCGGGAATCGATTAGGGAACTTCTGCTGCTGAACGCCATCTTTGACCAAAAATTCTTCGGTAAACTTCAGGCTCTGAATCTCTGCTAGCGTAAAGTCGAGGGCATAATAACGCCCATCTTTACGGTGACGGTCAGGGAATTTTTTCGCGACATCGGTGACCCGATCCAGGTAGTGGTCGTGCAGGACAATTAGCTTATCATCCTTGGTCATTACCACATCTTGTTCCAGATAATCCGCTCCCATGGCATAAGCCATCGATTTTGCCGGTAGCGTATGTTCCGGTAGATAACCGCTGGCACCTCGGTGAGCAATGACCACTTTCTCTGCGGCTTGGACCGCAGTAGCCATTGAGGTGACAAGCAGCATCCCTGTTAGCAGAGCTTTAACTTGAGTCCGCATTTCATTGTACTCCTTATTGATTGCTGTCAGAGGAAGGAAAAAGGCCGCGAAGCGGCCTTTAAATCATGCAAATATGTTGTTAATGGCGTTTGGCGGCCAGTTCTGCCTTGTGTTTGTTCTCACTGAACATGGTCAGCAGTAACAGCAATACCGCCCCCACACTACCACCGATCAACACCATAAAACCGCCATTCCAGCCGAAGGCGTCCACGGTGTAGCCCACAACTGCACTGGCTATCACTGACCCCCCCAGGTAACCGAACAGACCGGTGAAGCCCGCCGCAGTACCTGCGGCTTTTTTCGGTGCTAGCTCTAGGGCGTGCAGGCCGATCAACATCACTGGGCCGTAGATCAGGAAGCCGATGGCGATCATACAAGCCATATCGATGCCCGGGTTGCCCACCGGGTTCAACCAGTAAATAACGGTGGCAATAGTGACCAGGATCATAAAGAACACCCCGGTGGCACCACGGTTACCTTTAAACACCTTGTCCGACATCCAGCCACACAGCAGGGTGCCTGGAATACCGGCGTATTCGTAGAGGAAGTAGGCCCAGGATGATTTATCCAGTGTGAAGTGTTTCACTTCTTTCAGGTAGGTTGGCGACCAGTCAAGAATGCCATAACGCAGCAAATAGACAAACACGTTGGCGAAGGCGATGTACCACAACAACTTGTTAGGCAAGACATACTGCATGAAGATTTGCTTGGCAGTGAGTTCTTCTTCCGCTTTATCGCTGTAGTCGGTTGGATAGTCGTTTTTGTACTCTTCAATGGGTGGCAAACCACAAGATTGTGGCGTATCACGCATTAAGGCAAAGGCGACCAGTGCGACCAGGATCGCGGCAAACGCGGGCATATACAGTGCGGCACGCCAGTCATTGAACCAGGCCATACCGAGCAGGAACAGCAATGGTGGCAAGCCCCCGCCCACGTTATGGGCACAGTTCCATATCGAAACGATACCGCCACGCTCTTTCTGTGACCACCAGTGCACCATGGTACGACCACAAGGCGGCCAGCCCATACCTTGGAACCAACCACACAGAAACAGCAGCACGAACATGATAGCAATGCTGGAGGTAGCCCAAGGCACAAAGCCCATGAATAACATCACAGCGGCGGAGAGGATCAACCCGGCAGGCAGGAAAACCCGAGGGTTTGAACGGTCAGATACCGAGCCCATAATAAATTTGGAGAAACCATAGGCGATTGAAATACCTGACAGTGCAAAGCCGAGATCACCACGACTGAACCCTTGCTCGACCAGATACGGCATCGCCAGGGTGAAGTTTTTACGCACCAGATAGTAGGCGGCGTAACCAAAGAAAATCCCCATAAAAATTTGCCAGCGCAGCTTACGGTAGAGCGGATCTACCTTATCGAGTGGCACACGGGAAATGTGTGCGGCTGGTTTAAATATACTCAGCATGAGCGCCTCCGATGGCTTTATCAGTTATTACATCAGCAGGAAAAGGATCTCCTGGAGATGATTGAGCGGATGGTGTTCTATAACGAGCATCATCCTAGTGAAAACTGGCATTTTTCTCTGTGATGTGGCGCGCATTTGTTACATATTTATAACGGTTAATGTTTTTTTGAGTGATTTATTAGCGTTTTGAGTGTGGCTAAGGGGCGATTAGCGTGATTTGAATCACTATTGTGGCTTTTTGTTTTCGTTTATTGCTCGTTATTGCTCCTTATCAAACAATTGTTCCTGGAGTTATGCCTAAATAACCCTATTACCATAGAATTAGGGGGCGTGATGAGTAACAACTCACCAGTGACTGAAACGGAAGTGATCATCATTGGCGGCGGGGCTACCGGCGCGGGGATTGCTCGTGACTGCGCGCGGCGGGGATTGCGCTGTATTTTATTGGAACGGCATGACATCGCTACCGGGGCGACAGGGCGTAACCATGGGTTGTTACACAGTGGGGCTCGTTATGCTGTGACCGACAGTGAATCGGCCCGTGAATGCATTGAAGAGAATCGCATCCTTAAGCGTATTGCCCATCACTGTATTGAACCGACTAATGGCCTGTTTATTACCTTGCCACAGGATTCACTGGCGTATCAGCAGCAATTTATCTCGGCTTGCCACCAGGCCGGGATTGAGGCTGAAGCGATTGATCCCCAATTGGCCCGCCACCTCGAACCCGCGGCAAATCCTGACTTGATTGGCGCGGTACGCGTGCCGGATGGTACGGTAGATCCTTTCCGTTTGACGGCCGCCAATATGCTCGATGCCCGTGAGCATGGCGCACAGATCCTGACTTATCACCAAGTGACGGGGTTGTTGCGTGAAGCTGATCGTGTGACCGGCGTGCGCGTTTTCGACCATCAATTAGCGCGCCATTATGATATCCATGCGCCGGTGGTGGTGAATGCTGCCGGCATCTGGGGGCAGCAAATCGCCGAGTATGCCGACCTGCGTGTCCGTATGTTCCCTGCCAAGGGGGCATTGCTGATCTTGGGGCATCGCATTAACAACATGGTGATTAACCGCTGCCGAAAACCCGCCGATGCCGACATTCTGGTGCCAGGGGATACCATCTCGCTGATTGGTACCACCTCGACGCATATTGATTATGACCAGATTGACAATATGGTGGTCACGCCGCAGGAAGTGGACCTGTTGCTCCGTGAAGGTTCGCTATTGGCACCTGAATTGGCACAAACCCGTATTCTGCGTGCTTACGCTGGCGTGCGGCCATTGGTTGCTTGTGATGATGATCCTTCTGGGCGCAGCGTCAGCCGAGGCATTGTGCTGCTCGACCACGCAGTGCGCGATGGGTTGGAGGGGTTTATCACCATTACTGGCGGTAAACTGATGACTTACCGACTGATGGCGCAGTGGGTAACGGATAAGGTGTGCGCCAAACTGGGGGTCGATACGCCTTGTACTACCGCCACAGAGGCGTTACCGGGTTCTCGTCAGTCGGCAGAAGAGACAGTGCGTAGTGTGGTTTCTCTTCCGGCCAGCATCCGCGGTTCGGCGGTCTATCGTCATGGTGATCTCGCCAGCTTGGTGCCGTCCGGCAATCGGCTGGATAACAGCCTGGTGTGTGAGTGTGAAGCGGTCACCGCCGGGGAAGTTCGCTATGCAGTGAACTCGCTGACGGTGAATAACCTGGTCGATTTACGCCGGCGTACCCGTGTCGGCATGGGCACCTGCCAAGGGGAACTGTGTGCCTGTCGTGCTGCGGGTTTACTGACGCGTTTTAAGATGACAACCCCGCAACAATCTATTGAACAACTTTCCCATTTCCTCAATGAGCGCTGGAAAGGTGTACGCCCGATTGCCTGGGGCGATGCCCTGCGGGAAAGTGAATTCACCAGTTGGGTTTATCAAGGTTTATGTGGTTTGGATGCGCCTGGCGAGTGCCAACAGGAGGCGGATGATGCAATTTGATGTGGTGGTGATTGGCGGAGGATTAGCCGGGTTGAGCTGTGCGATTCGCTTGGCGGAATCTGGCAAGCGTTGTGCCGTGGTCAGTAGTGGCCAGAGTGCGCTCTACTTCTCTTCCGGCTCTCTCGATCTCTTGGCGCAATTGCCTGATGGTACGGCAGTCACTTCCCCTCTCGCCGCATTGCCTGCACTGCAGCAACAGGCACCGCAGCATCCTTACAGTCTGCTAGGGGCTACTCAGGTTGCGACCTTGGCGCGGGAGGCGGAGGAGTTGCTGCAACGTTGTGGGGTTGCCATGCAAGGGAGCTGTGAGTGGAACCATTTGCGTGTTACGCCACTGGGCACGCGCCGGGCGACTTGGTTGAGTCCGCAGGCGATCCCGGTATCTGCGTGGGGGGGAAATTTGCCTTGGCAGCATATTGCAGTGCTGGGTATTGAGGGCTTTCTCGATTTCCAACCGCAGATGGCCGCCAGTTCGCTGATTGAAGAACAAAAGGTGATCGCTGAAGCGGCATTTTTGCATTTACCTCTTTTAGATCGTTTGCGTAATAACCCGAGTGAATTTCGCGCGGCGAACATTGCCCGTGTACTGGATCTGCCAGAGCATTTGGCGGCCTTGGCGGAAGAGGTGAAGCGCCAGGCGGGTGAAGCTGAGGCTATTTTCTTGCCAGCCTGCTTGGGGCTGGAGAGTGACCAGCCGTTACTCGCATTACGCCAAGCAGTGGGCAGGCCGGTTTTCCTTCTGCCAACCTTACCGCCTTCGGTGTTGGGGATGCGTTTGTACCAGGCATTGCGCCAGCGCTTGCAACAACTGGGTGGTGTCTTTATGCCGGGAGATACCGTGTTGCGGGCCAGTATTGACCAGCAGCGCATTAGCGGATTGTATACCCGCAATCACACGGATATTCCGTTGCGCGCGCAGCAGGTGGTATTGGCGAGCGGCAGCTTCTTCAGCAACGGTTTGGTCGCTGATTTAGCCGGTATCCGTGAGCCGGTGTTCGGGCTGGATGTCTTCAGCAAAGCCGAGCGGGCCGACTGGAGTCACCCGGATTTTTTCGCGGCGCAGCCTTACCTGCAGTTTGGGGTAAAAACCGATGCTAATTTGCGAGCCCTTAAGCAGGGGGAGGCGATCACTAATCTGTATGCCATTGGTGCCGTGGCCGGTGGTTATGATCCGTTACAGCAAGGTTGTGGTGCCGGGGTCTCGTTGATTGGTGCCCTGCATGTGGCGCAGCAGATTATAGAGGGGCACAACGTAAAATGAGCCAGTCAAAAGACATGAGTTTTGAGAGCTGCATCAAATGTACGGTTTGTACCACCTACTGCCCGGTAGCCAAGGTTAATCCTCTCTATCCAGGGCCGAAACAGGCTGGGCCAGACGGTGAGCGTTTACGGTTGAAAGACCCAGCGCTTTACGATGAGGCGCTCAAATATTGCACCAACTGCAAGCGATGCGAAGTGGCCTGCCCTTCCGATGTGAAAATCGGTGACATTATCCAACGTGCTCGCGCCAATTTCAGCCAGAGTAAACCGACACTGCGTGATGCCATTCTCAGCCATACGGACATTATGGGCTCGTTATCAACCCCGTTTGCGCCGATTGTTAACGCCACCACTGGCCTGAAACCGGTACGCAAACTGTTGGATAAAGCGCTGAAGATTGACCATCGGCGTGAGCTGCCAAAATATTCGTTTGGTACTTTCCGCCGTTGGTACCGCCAGCAGGCGCAACAGCAGCAGCGTTATACGGAACAAGTGGCTTTTTTCCACGGCTGTTTTGTCAATTATAACCATCCCCAGTTGGGTAAAGATCTGATCAAGGTGTTTAACGCCATCGATATTGGTGTGCAGCTACTGGAGCGTGAAAAGTGCTGTGGCGTACCACTTATCGCCAATGGCTTTATGGCACAAGCGAAAAAGCAGGCCAAAGTGAATGCCGAATCACTGCATAAAGCGGTGGTGATGCAAGGTATTCCAGTGGTTGCCACCTCCTCTAGCTGTACGTTTACCCTACGTGATGAGTACCCGCATTTACTGGATGTCGACACCTCGGCAGTGCGTGAGCGAGTGGAATTGGCAACTCGATACCTCTACCGTTTGCTTCAGCAAGGTCGCACATTGCCACTCAACCCAATGCCGTTACGAGTGGCTTACCACACGCCATGTCATATGGAAAAAATGGGCTGGACGGCTTATACGCTAGAACTGTTGCGGCAGATCCCAGGTTTGGAATTGGTCGTGCTGGATTCACAATGTTGTGGCATTGCCGGAACCTACGGTTTCAAGTCGGAGAACTATCAAACGGCGCAAGGTATTGGTGCCTCGTTGTTTCGGCAGATTGAAGCGAGTGGGGTGGATATGGTGATCACGGATTGCGAAACCTGCAAATGGCAGATAGAAATGTCCACCAGCAAGCGTTGTGAACACCCTATTACCTTGTTGGCACAGGCTTTAGCATAGGGTGCAGAAGCTGCACCCTTAATACGATACCCGTAATACCATCCCCGTCGGCACTGATGCTTCGGGGATTGAACCGGGTGTTACTTGCTGAATTTCAGCGTGTTGATAATAAGCTGTGCTTCGTCTTGCGCCTGCTGTGGGTTATCCGCCGGTAGTATGATCTGAATAGTCAGCAGATTATCATCCACCAGCGCCAGCAGGGTGGATGTGTAGGATTTTTGACCATTACCAGTGATGATGGTGTTTAGCTGGCGCATGGGGGTGCCATTGGCGTCAATGGTTTTATTGCTGAGCACCTCCAGGTTGGCATCACGGGTGCGTAGTTGGTGCTCCAGGCGTTGAACCAGTACTTCCAGACTCTCTGACGTTTTGTCCCCTAGCAACACGATCACAACACGTTGACCGCTGCTGTCGGCATAGACATAGCGATTATTGATCTGGCTATTGAGCTTGCTGCTTTGATCTGCCATGCCATTGGGCAGTGAGAAGGTCAACTTGCCATCCAATAAGCTCAGCGTCTGGTTTGCTGGGGTACTTGCCGGCGTGCCGTTGACGGGTTGTTTGTTGTCTTTGTTAGCACCATCACAGGCAGCGAGGCCAAGTGCCAACAGGCTGATAGCCATCAATCTCACTACTTTACGCATTGGGCGTCCTTATTCTTTTACAGATAACAGATAAATGGAGTATGGCACTCAGTCACCTGGGTGTCAGATATCCCACAGGATAAGAGACGACGCCAGCATTACCACTGGCTTAACGGCAACCGGCTCTGCTGTTGGTGTGAAGACAGGCGCTTGAGCAACATGTTCAGCAGTACACCATACATCGGCAGGAAGAACAACATGCAGATCATGACCTTAAAGCTGTAATCTACCAGTGCGATCTCCACCCAGTTAGCGGCCATAAAAGGGTCACTGCTTTTGTAGAAAGCAATAAAAAAGAAGGCCATGGTATCACTGATATTACCCAGCAACATGGCAGCGGCTGGGGCGACCCACCAGGTGCGGCGTTGACGCAAGCGGTTGAAGACATGGACATCGAGGATTTGGCCCAACACATAGGCCATAAAGCTGGCAACGGCAATCCGTGCTACAAGCAGGTTAAATTGGGTTAAAGCCGCAAACCCTTGCCATTCTCCCTGGAAGGTCACCGTAGAAATAATATAGGAGATCAGCAGCGCCGGGATCATCACGGAAAGAATGATCTTGCGTGCCAATGGTGCGCCGAAGATCCGTACCGTTAAATCAGTAGCCAGGAAGATAAATGGGAAGGTGAACGCTCCCCAAGTGGTGTGAAAGCCGAAAATGTTGATCGGCAATTGCACCAGATAGTTGCTGGAGGCAATGATGGTAATATGAAAGAGCGAAAGCCAAACCAGTGCGGTTAAGCGTTGCTGGGGGGTAAATGAATACATAATGTGACCTTTTTGGATGATGGGGTGAGGGAACCCATGTCATTTTTTAGCTGTGCGGCGGCATGATACGTGTTTGCGCAACGAATGCAATGGTTAAATTTAACGCAAACGTTAACGTATCTTGCGCAAAAAAACGACTGGCGTAAACTAAGCGCTGTTAAGATCCAGTAAGTATACTTGGATGTTTTTTGATCGAGAGAAGAATATGACTGACATTTTTGCCCAGGCAGACCAGACGCTAGATGCCTTGGGATTACGCTGCCCGGAACCGGTAATGATGGTGCGTAAAACGGTACGCTATATGGATAACGGCAAAACCTTGCTGATCATTGCCGATGATCCTGCCACTACCCGCGACATACCGGGTTTTTGCCGCTTTATGGAACACACTTTGCTGGCTCAGGAAACAGATAAGGCGCCGTATCGCTATCTGTTGCGCAAGGGGTTGGCGGAGTAACAGATATTTATACACTGGCCTCAGCAAGTTGCCGGTAAGCTGCAACTCGCTGGAGCCAGGGGAATCAGCGTTTTTTCAACAACCGTAAGGCATTGGCGGTCACCAGTGCGGTAGCGCCGGAATCTGCCAGTACTGCCAACCATAAACCGGTTATACCCAACAAAGTCGTGACCAGGAAAATCCCTTTCAGCCCTAACGCAATAGTAATGTTCTGGCGAATATTGGCCCGAGTGGCACGGGAAATACGGATCATCTCGGTGATTCCCACCAGCCGATTGTGGGTCAGTGCCGCATCGGCTGTTTCCAACGCCACATCAGTACCACTGCCCATAGCGATGCCGATACTGGCGGCTTTCATGGCTGGGGCATCATTGATGCCATCGCCAATCATGGCAGTGTACTGCTGTTTGCTCAGTTCACTGACTATCCGCACTTTATCTTCTGGCATTAATCCGGCGCGATAGTCGATCCCCAGCTCACTGGCGATGGCGGCGGCAGCGCGCGGGTTATCACCAGTGAGCATCAGGCTACTAATCCCCAACGCTGCCAGTTGGGTCAGCGCCAGCTTGGCATCTTCGCGCAACACATCGCGCAGGGCCAACAGGCCAATGGGCGCGCCATCAACCAGTACCACCACGGCGGTTTTCCCCTCATTTTCCAGGGTGTCTACTTTGTGGTGCCATTCGCGGGTTAACTGATTTTCTGCCAGCTTGCCCGGTGTGCTGATCCGGATGATTTTACCGGCTACCATGCCTTCAACGCCGATACCGGCCAGTGCGCGGCGGCCTTCAGCGAGAGGGAGTTCAACCCTGCGTTCTACCGCATGGTTGATGATAGCTTGCGCCAGTGGATGGTGTGACCCTGCTTCAATGGCGGCGGCAGTGGCCAGTAACACCTGCTCGCTGATCCCTTCGGCGGGCAATACATCCGTCACCGTGGGTTTGCCTTGGGTT
Source organism: Serratia sp. HNCC26DJ244 (assembly GCF_057180565.1). Classification (NCBI taxonomy): domain Bacteria; kingdom Pseudomonadati; phylum Pseudomonadota; class Gammaproteobacteria; order Enterobacterales; family Yersiniaceae; genus Serratia; species Serratia sp. HNCC26DJ244. The sequence goes on from NZ_JBXUGO010000017.1 coordinate 40,621, forward strand.
AATGTGCCGGTTTTATCGAACGCGATGGTTTGTACTTGCCCCAACTGCTCTAGCGCGGCTCCGCCTTTAATCAGCGCACCGCGACGTGTTGCTGCCGCCAGCGCGGAAGTGATCGCGGCCGGTGTGGAAATGACCAAGGCACATGGGCAACCGATCAGCAGTAATGTCAGCCCGCGGTAAATCCACAGCGACCAAGGCTCCGCCAATAGCAACGGGGGGATCAGGATCACTGCCAGTGCCAAGAGCATGATCGCCGGGGTGTAGTAACGGCTAAAGCGGTCGATGAAACGCTCAATGGGCGCACGGCGCTCTTCGGCTTCTTCAATTAATTGCAGTATGCGGTCAATGGCATTGTTGCCCGGTTCCGATATGACGGCTACCTGTACCACCTGATCGACAGACAAACTGCCAGCCGCGACTTTCTCCCCTTGCTGGCGCTCTACTGGTACGGACTCCCCAGTTAAGGCACTTTCGTCAAAGCTGGCAAACGGGTTGAGTAACTCAGCGTCAGCAGGTAAGCGGCCACCCGGGGCGATTTCTATCACATCGCCAGGGCGCAGGCTGGCAACCGTAACACGCTTACGTTGATTACCCTGGATCAGCCAGGCATCTTCCGGGACTAAGGCCATCAACGCCTTAACGCCACGTCGTGCTCGCTTGGCGGCATAGGATTCCAGCAACTCACCCAACATAAATAGCAGTAGCACCATTGCCGCTTCTGCGGTGGCACCAATAAATAGTGCGCCGATGGCCGCGATACTCATCAATGTTTCTATGGCGAACGGGGTACCTGAACGAATCAGTCGTAACGCTTTGCTGGCAATGGGCAACAGTCCAACCAGGGCAGTGATAATAAAGGCAATATTGCCCCATTGTGGGTTGAAAATATCAATCATCCAACTGGTTAACATCAACCCGGAGAGCAGTAATAATGGGGTAAATTCCCCCCAGTGGATGGTTTTAACTTCACTGTTTTGGTGGTTGGCTGTGGGGCTCAGGAGCGTAAACCCCGCGCGTTTTACTGCGTTTCGCACATTGATGCTGATATCTGACTGGGCATCCACCACCAGCTTTTCAGTCGCAAACAGCACCTGTACCTGATTCACGCCAGGTAGTGATGCAACGGCATTTTCAATTTTTTTTGCGCAACTGGGGCAATCCATACCCGTCACTGTCCAACTGAAGCGCTGACTGCCGCGAGGGGGAGCGGCAGTCAGACTGTCGCTCTCCTCATCAGGATCATCATGGTGGGCACAACAGCCATTCTGGTTATCGTGCTCATGAGGTTGTTCGGGAGAATGGGCAGGGTTTTCCCCTATTGTCGCTTTTTTATGGCTGCAGCCATGCTGTGTTTGGCTATGTTGATGGTTGCAATGGCAACTGTTTTGCTGGTTTTTCTCTTGGTGGTGGTGCTCTTGGTGAGTATGCATAGTGCCCCCTCAGGCAATCACTTGAAACAACGCTGGTGTCTGATAAAGAGTCTACACCTTGGAGTAGACTCTAGAGTCAAGCGTGAGATCCGCAATGTTATGCCAGTTGCAGCAGTGGTGGCTTCTTGAGCCCCGGCAGGAGCGGATTTGCCGTGGATGATGAGGATAGGCCATCGCAGTTTGGTCGTGAATGAGCCAATGGGGCTTGCGAAAAAATCTGGTTATGGCTTTTCTATTTTGTTAGTATCCGTTTGAATTTTGTTCAAACAACAGACGAGGAAAAGCAAATGCCCTCTTTTTCAATGAGGACAAATGCCATATTCGCTTTCTTTATTTTTGTATTGACTACCGGTTTTAGCTACGCTTCAACCAGTGCCATAACGAACATAGAGTATTCTCATAAAGGCAAGCAGCCTCATCAGATGCTGCCTGATTTGCGAAAGTACCCTTCAGGCACACCGCGTAAGAAAGCGTTTCTTAATGTCATTGTCCCTACGATTGATAGACTCAATCGTGAAATTATGAATGACAGGAGCTGGTTACTGGAACACCAGGATGCCAAGCACTGGTCACCGAGTGATATCGCCAAGCTCAGAACCCTGTGTCAGCGCTACGATATGACATGCAACTCACCGAAGCGCACCAACTGGGGTTCGTTGTTACATCGCGTCGATATTTTGCCTACCCACTTCGTTGCCACACAGGCTGCAACGGAATCCGGTTGGGGCACATCAAAACTGGCTCAATCCAACAACAACCTTTTTGGTTTGCGTTGCGGACAAAACTGCGTTACCGCACCAGGTCAGGTGAAAGGTTATTACGCTTACAAAACCATTGAGGACGGTGTTATCGCCTACATTAAGAATATGAATACACATAAGGCGTATAACTCACTGCGTTCAGAGCGGGCAAAACAGCGTCTGGGTGAGGATGATTCACTGAGTACACCAGAACTGATCCGTCAGCTATCAGGTTATTCTCAGAAGGGTGCCTCCTATAACCGCTATCTGCTGCAGATGTATGACAGTAATAAGACACTGATTTCGAAGGCCCAGAAAGTAGCCCGGAACTCATAAATCATAAATCGTACCCTCCTGGTTCACTGAGCCAGGAGGGTAGATTGATGTTCTATTTCATATCTCCAAGTTCAATCCACTCGCCGCAGGTCGGCAATCGAATCAATCCTGATGATTTTCCATCAGTCAGTGATTTAGATTGAATACGAGTATTCCTATTGAATATTATTTGATAAATTTTATTATACTCTGCGTTCTTACTATCGGCGTTCTTCGTTCGTCTGTGCAGAGTCTGATATGAATTTCTTTTCATTTGAATTTATTGCCTGTTTTACCCCTTTTTTTCTGGCTTACTGGCTCTGTCAAAAAAATGTTCGATTACAAAACATTCTTTTAATCACAGCGAGTTATCTTTTTGTTTTTTCGTTCCAAGCGAACTTTGCTTATGTTCTGGCAGGGTATACGTTGTTTATTTACCTGCTGGCAAATGTTCTTAGCGGCTATTTATCGTCACGTTGGATATATAGTCTGTTAGGAGTCGGGATCGTCGGTAGTTTTATCGTTTTCAAGTACTACGGTTTTTTACAGGAATCACTGCAAGGAGTGCTGAATCAGGCTGGCATTGAGGCTGAGCTGCCGACACTCGCCATGCTCGCACCGCTGGGACTCTCTTTCTATCTATTCCACTCAGTGAGTTATGTGGTGTCTGTCTGCCGTAAAGAGATCGAAAAAGCCCCTTTTTGGGATGTGGTGCTTTATCTCTGCTTCTTTCCGAGTATCGTGGCCGGTCCGATTAATCGCGCACTTACCTTTATGCCGCAGGTTCAGGCGGGATCACGAGAAGTTATCGATTATAAAAAAGCGCTGTTACTCATTATCCTGTCGATGGTGAAATTATTTTTATTCAGCGCCTATTTATCTGAGAATTTTGTCAACCCGGTGTTCAGTTCGCCAGTCAGTTACAATGCCGGGGAGAACCTGGTGGCGGTTTACGCCTACGCGTGGAATATCTACTTTAATTTCTCCGGCTATACCAATCTGGTGACGGGGATCGCGATGTTGCTCGGCTTTGTGTTACCCGTGAACTTTAATGCCCCTTACCTTGCCACTAACTTGAAAGAGTTTTGGGCACGCTGGCATATTAGTTTATCCAAGTTCATTCGTGATTACGTCTATATTCCCCTCGGCGGAAACCGGAAAGGTACATTCCGCATGAATATAAATGCTTTTATTGCCATGGTGATCTCGGGTATTTGGCATGGTGTTGGTCTGCCGTTTATCATCTGGGGGGCGCTCCACGGGGTGGGGATCGTGTTGATAAACATCAAACATAAGCTCTTCCCATTGCATCAAGGCCCCGCTACCTCAATATGGCAGAAAACCAACGTTTGGCTGGCGCGTATTTTTACCTTCCATGTGGTCTGCCTGACGTGGATTTTCTTCCGCAGTGCCACCTTTAACGATGCAATCACCATGTTGACACAACTGACTACCGGTGGATGGGGTGAGTCGTTTATCACCAGTGCGCCGATGCTTATTGCGTTCTGGGGGCTGTTATTGCTGTATCCGCAGTGCGTCGCGCTGTATCACTGGGTGGGGCGACATTATCAGCGTGTTTCGTGGATTTATTATCCGCTGCCGCTGGCACTTTTTATGACGTTGGTTTTCATTTTATCGCCTTCAGGTATGCCGGGTTTTATTTATGCAAACTTTTGATTTTACAGAAAATGTTGAGCGTGCACTGAAAGTGGTCTTTATCGTTGTGATAACAACTTTTGCGCTGGTCTGGATAAATCAGAGTGCGCTGGAGCGCTACTGGCAGCAGATGTATCACCAGTCTGCACCATGGGCAAGATTACAGGGATATTACGCGTGGGATCTCGGTGGCTATCTTTTAGAGGGGGGGGCGAGTGCCGGTGAGACGATGTGGTTGCATATTCAGGGTAATCATATTGTCGAAACCGTTGAACCGACAGAACGGACAGAACGGACAGAATCGACAGAACGGACAGAACGGACAGAACCGACAGAACGGACAGAATCGACAGAACGGACAGAATCGACAGAATCGGTTAAAGAGACCATGGCGAGCAGTGTGGAATCTTCGCAAGGATTTCAGGTGGGGTTACATTTTATTAATGGTTATCTCCATCCGGTAGTTGGATTGTCGGTGCCGTTCCCGGAATTATTGAATCGTCATCATCTCGTGGTCGTTAGAGCGTCGTTGAAATCGAATTCGGAACAGGGTGTTGAACAGGTAGCGGTGAAGAAAACAGCGAAATCAGTCATTGAGCTTGCCAAGGGAGATGCTGTTTTCTTTGTCGGTGATTCCCTCATGCAGGGGGTTGCCCCAGTGCTACAATCACAGCTCACCAAAAACTACGGTATTGAAAGTCTTAACCTCAGTAAGCAGAGCACCGGCTTGGCGTATCCGAAATTCTTCAATTGGCCGGAAACAGTCAGGAATACCTTGAAGACTCATCCGAATATTCGGTTGATGGTGGTGTTCCTCGGGCCCAATGACCCCTGGGATATGCCGTCTGAAGGGGGCGGCGGGCGCTATTTGCGCTTTACTTCACCAGAGTGGGAAGCCCAGTATCGCAAGCGGATCCAGGATATCTTGATAACGGCAGAGGAATATCACGTGGATGTTATCTGGATCGGGCCGCCGAATATGCGCAAAGAGAAGTTGTCGGATGGTGTACACTACCTCAGTGATCTCTATCAGTCGGAAGTCTCCCAGGCAGGGCAGGTCTGGCTTTCCGCAAATATAATTTTTAAATATCAGGGCAATACCTATTCCGATTATATCGGTGACAATAGCAGCAACATCAAGCTACGCAGTGGGGATGGCATCCATTTCACCTATAAAGGGCAGAAAATTCTCGCAGATACGGTATTGAGTATGATTAAATTTAACGCCGCACCGGATGAGAAGCCTGAGGCGCAAGAAGAAACACATCATGAAACAACAAAAACACCCGTTGAGGCACCGTAACCTATTAAAAAAAGGTCTTTGTTTCGCTGCTATCTTCGGTTTGCTCTCTTGTCAATTGACGAAAGAAAAGCAACCAGAGCAACAGCCGCAAACTGAGGTGCAACTGGGGGCACATAATGATTTGACCAATTTCGGCGAGCCGAATTTTAACCGTTTTACCCAGCGGCTGCGCGATCCTTCCGCTCGTGTGCATATCGTGCAGATGGGGGATTCCCATACGGCGGCGGATTTCTTTTCCGGTGCACTGCGTGATAAATTCCAGGCACGTTACGGCGATGCCGGGATTGGTTTGGTACCACCCAGTAATATCGTTGGGCAGCGTAGCGCTAATTTGATTTTCACCGAACCCAAAAAACAGTGGTCGTTCCTGACCAGCAGGAAAGATAACGCACCGAATTTCCCGCTGGGCGGTTTTATCATTTCGCCATTGACCGGGCATAGTTCTCTGATGATGAAAGAGCGAAATGCTTCAGTAAATCAGTATAATATGCAGGCTCTGTATCAGGCTGATTATCCCGCATCGCTCACGGTACAATCCAATAATGTGGGTATGTTGAACCTGCAGCCCTCTTCTGGATGGCGTTTTTCTGAGCCCGTTCCAGTGGTATTCCCCGCGACCATCACCACCAATCAGCAAACGTCGCTCAACATTGGTGGTTGGCTGATTACCCGTGATCATCCCGGGGTGATGCTATCTTCTGTGGGCATCAACGGTGCGACCATTGCGATGATGGATAAATGGGCAGCGCAATGGATCAATACTTTGGCGGATACCGCACCGGATATGGTGATCCTCGCTTACGGGACTAATGAAGCCTTTAATGACACCCTCGATCTGGCGCTTTATCGTGAACAACTGACATCAATTGTCGGTAAAATTCGTCAAACAATACCCAATGCCGTGATCCTGCTGGTCGGCCCCGGGGACAGCATTAAAAACAAAGCTGCACCGGACTGTCGTTCACAACAACCCGCCAATCTACGCAACGTGATTAAGACCCAGCAGTCGGTGGCGAAAAGTGAAGGATTGCTCTATTGGGACTGGCAACAGTATATGGGCGGCGATTGTGCCATGAATAACTGGGCACAGAACGGTCTGGCCAGGCCAGATAAAGTTCATTTCACTGTTGGTGGTTATGAGCGTAGTGCCAAAGCGCTTTACAAAGCACTGGATGTCCTGATAAGCCAACAGTAAGAAAATCATCACGCCAGAGAATGCTGGCGTGATTAATTCTCGCCGCTGACCCACCTCCTATTTTTTTATTCGTGCTCTGCTTGAACACTGTCAGGAGAGTGTAACGCCAATCTGAATTTACCGTGACCCATGCCCAAGTAGCCCAATCTAATCGATTAGGGGCGAAGAATGTATGGAGATTAATTTAGTCGAGGGAAAGCAGGTTCGGCGCGCCGAACCTGCTGGGAACGATAATGTGAACTACAAATAGAGTGAGCGCACAATCAGGAAATGGCCAACGAAATAGCAGAAAGCCGTGACCCCATCGGCAGCGCGGAAGGTAAACCGATAACGGTTCAGCAGCCAGACCGCATTGGCCACCAGCAGCAATAAAGAACCTATCAGCAGTGAGAAGGCCAGATCAGTGCTGCGCAGGAAATAATGCTCGCCAGCTATCCAGACCATCAGCAGTGTCATCACCACCAGCGTAGTGATCGGCCAGCGCATCTCTTCCAGCCGGCTCCAGATGGTAGCCAATAATAACGCACCAAAGGCCAGTAAGACCAAGGGCAACGGCCAGAAAAAACTAAAGGTCATCTGGCTGGCGAAACTCAGGGTATACAGCAAATGCGACAGGAAGAACGCGCCAATGGCGTACAGCAACCGTTCATTGGGGAGTTGCAATAAGATGTCACCGGCCAAGGTTGCCAGCAGGCCAAAGACGATTAGGTAACCTGCTACGCCTAACTCCGGGGCTTGCCAGGCTAATAACAGTAATAGGAGTAACGTGACCGGTTTGAATACCCAGCGTTGCCAATGGGGTCCACGGTAGGAGGCATCAACGAACAGCCAACCGGAAAAAAATACAGCAAGGAACGGCCAACTCATAGTCTCTTCCTTCTTTCATTGGCATCGACCCATCGCCTTTCAGCGATACCGTGATATTGGCTGTATCTTCTCACCCAATGGATCAATTTATCGGGCTCGATTGCCGTTTACTGGTATCACCCGATCACTTGGGTATCGGTGCCTGGATTGTCATTCTGTCAGTGTACACTTTATATCACCGCAAGTAGTAACACACTGGTCCCGATTACTTTTTTTTAACTGGAGATTGTTTTTTATTCCATGCCAGCAGCTCAAAAACGCCAAAAATAAAGATTTTGGTTTCTTGCCAGCGGCTGATTGGACTCTCTTTCGGTTGCGTTGATTTGAGTAGTACCAACTGCAACCCGTGCATGACCACCATAAAGAACAGGGCGACATCGATAAAATACTTCAGGGGTTTGGGGAACGGGTTAAACAGATTAGCGAGGAGAAAACCCCAGACACAGAGCATTAATAAACGGCCCAGATTAATCAGCATGTTCGGTTTTCTCTTCAACGGATCGGGTGTAAAGGCGGTAAGCGACCTGACCGGCAACTTTTTCGCGGTGTAATTTCCAGGTCACTGGGACTTCGGTAGCAGCGCTTTCGGCTTCAGCTTCGACATAAATCCAAGCTTCATCCGCCAGCCAACCTTGTTGTTCCAGTAGCGTCATGGTTTCAGCCAGTAGTCCTTGGCGAAAAGGCGGATCGAGAAATACCACATCAAAGGGGGACCCTTTTTCCTCCAGCCAGGTTAATGCGTTGGTATTAATCACACTGCCATTGCCGTTCAGTAATGCCAGGTTTTTCTCCAGTTGCTGTGCTACCGGGCGCTGATATTCCAACAGCGTGGCACTTTCTGCGTAGCGAGACAGCGCCTCCAACCCTAATGCACCACTACCGGCAAAGCAATCCAGGCAACGTGCCCCCTGGATCACCGGCGCAAGCCAGTTGAATAAAGTTTCACGCACGCGATCAGTGGTAGGACGTAACCCTTCACTGTTAGGAACGGGCAACTTTCGCCCGCGCCATTGACCACCGATGATGCGGATCTGTCCAGCAGAGCTGGAATGCGGTGTTTTACGTATACCGTGTGCCGCTATTTTTGCCATAACAACATCTTAAAAGAGTAAGGTTAACGAAAAGTTACTACTATTCTATACCTAAGTTGAATGGCGATGGGGATATACCTGATCATTTCCTGGAAAATACACCAGGGACAAGAAGCGGGTTTTTTGTTACTGGATTAGTGGATTGAAAGCATGCCGGATGCGTGTTGCTAGACGAGGGAAAGTGATAGACTTGTTGGATTGATTTTTCGCATTGGCAAGCCATTGGTACGGAGCAGGATCAGAACATGGCAAAAGAAAAGAAACGTGGTTTTTTCTCCTGGTTGGGTTTAGGTCAAAAAGAAGAGGAATCACAGCAACCTGAGCCAGCCAGCGAATCGGTGGAACATCAGGTTACAGAAACCCCCACAGCTAGCACGTTGGATGACCAAGTTCCCGTTATGGCGTCCGCACCCGCTGAAGTGATAGAAACGCCAGGGGAATGGGATGCTACGTTGAGTGGTGAACCGATTGCCGAAAATGTCCCGGCGTTGGTTGAACATAGCGCTCCAGTGGCCGAGCCATTACCGCTGTCTGCTGAACCTGAACAGCGGGTTCCCGAAGTTGAAGTTGAAGTTGAAGCGCCTCCCGCCATTATTGAGATTGAGCCAGAACCCCCATTGATTGAAGCGATGGTGGAGGAGCAGGAGCAACCAGAACCCGCGGTAGCACAAGAACAGGAACGCCCCACCAAAGAAGGTTTTTTCACCCGGCTTAAACGGAGTTTGCTGAAAACCAAACAAAACCTGGGTTCTGGCTTTATCAGTCTGTTCCGCGGCAAGAAGATTGACGATGATCTGTTTGATGAGTTGGAAGAACAGCTGTTGATCGCCGATGTGGGTGTGGATACCACACGTAAAATCATTACCTCCCTGACAGAACATGCCAGCCATCAGCAGTTGAAAGATGCGGAAGCGCTTTATGGCAAGCTGAAAGAAGAGATGGCAGATATTTTGCTCAAAGTGGATCAGCCGCTGGATGTCAGCGGTAAAACCCCCTTTGTGATCCTGATGGTGGGGGTTAACGGTGTCGGTAAAACAACCACGATCGGTAAGCTGGCACGTCAGTTCCAGGCGGAGGGTAAATCCGTCATGCTGGCCGCAGGTGATACTTTCCGTGCAGCGGCGGTTGAGCAATTGCAGGTTTGGGGGGAGCGTAATCGTATTCCGGTGATAGCTCAACATACGGGTGCTGATTCCGCCTCGGTGATCTTCGACGCAGTACAAGCGGCTAAAGCCCGTAATATTGATGTATTGCTCGCCGATACCGCCGGTCGCTTGCAGAATAAGGCGCACTTGATGGAGGAGTTGAAGAAGATTGTGCGCGTCATGAAAAAACTGGACGACCAGGCCCCTCATGAGGTTATGCTGACGCTGGATGCCAGTACCGGGCAAAATGCGCTGAGTCAGGCGAGATTATTTAATGAAGCTGTCGGTTTGACCGGTATCGCGCTGACTAAACTGGATGGTACCGCCAAAGGTGGGGTGATCTTTGCGATCGCCGATCAGCTCAGTATTCCGATCCGTTATATTGGTGTTGGTGAAGGGATCGAAGATTTACGGCCATTTAAGGCTGGCGATTTTATTGAGGCACTTTTTGCCCGAGAGGACTAATACCGATGATTCGCTTTGAACAGGTCAGTAAAGCTTATCTGGGCGGCCGCCAAGCCCTGCAGGGGGTCGATTTCCATTTACGGCCAGCGGAAATGGCATTTCTGACCGGTCATTCCGGTGCAGGGAAAAGTACCCTGCTGAAACTGATTTGTGGCATCGAGCGGCCAAGTGCCGGTCATATCTGGTTTGGCGGGCATGACGTCAGCCGCTTGAAGAACCGTGAGGTGCCATTTTTGCGCCGTCAAATTGGCATGATTTTTCAGGATCACCATTTATTGCTCGATCGCACAGTGTATGACAACGTGGCAATGCCGCTGATCATTGCCGGTGCCAGTAGCGAAGATATCCGGCGTCGCGTCTCGGCCGCATTGGATAAGGTGGGGTTACTGGATAAAGCGAAGAATTTTCCGATTCAGCTTTCTGGTGGTGAACAGCAACGTGTTGGCATTGCCCGTGCGGTGGTGAACAAACCCGCGGTACTGCTGGCAGATGAACCGACCGGTAACCTTGATGATGTGCTGTCGGAAGGTATTTTGCGCCTGTTTGAAGAGTTCAACCGCGTCGGGGTAACGGTATTGATGGCAACCCATGATACAGGGCTTATCTCCCGGCGTAATTATCGTATCCTGACACTCAGCCAGGGCCGTATGGTAGGAGACGCGCACGATGGCAACTAATGCAAAAACCGCCAAGAGCAAGGCACTACGCGGTGGCTGGCATCAACAGTGGCGCTATGCTTGGGTGAATGCCATGGCTGATATGATGCGCCAACCACTGGCCACATTGCTGACCGTGATGGTGATCGCCATTTCCCTGACCTTACCTAGCGTTTGTTACATTATCTGGAAGAACGTGAGTACTGCGTCGACACAATGGTACCCAACGCCGCAACTGACGGTCTATCTGGATAAGTCCCTTGATGATGACGCTGCGGTAAAAGTGTTGGATGCCATCAAAGCCCAAGCCGGTGTAGACAAAGTGAACTACCTATCCCGTGAAGAGGCTCGCGGTGAGTTCCGCAATTGGTCTGGGTTTGGTGGCGCGCTGGATATGTTGGAGGAAAATCCGTTACCTGCTGTGGCGATCATCACCCCGCAAATGAGTTTCCAGAGTTCTGAAACGCTTAATACCCTGCGTGATCGTGTGGCGGCGGTTCCTGGTGTGGAAGAAGTCCGCATGGATGATAGCTGGTTTGCTCGTCTGGCCGCCCTGACTGGGTTGGTTGGGCAGGTGGCGGCAATGATTGGCATACTGATGATTGTGGCGGTTTTCCTGGTGATCGGTAACAGTGTACGTCTGAATATTTTCAGTCGTCGCGATACCATTAATGTCATGAAACTGATTGGTGCTACCGATGGGTTTATCTTGCGGCCATTCCTTAATGGTGGAGCAATCCTTGGGTTGTTTGGTGCGCTATTGTCATTAGCGCTGTCTGGCGCGTTGGTATGGAAACTGGAGACGGTGGTCACCCATGTGGCAACTGTATTTGGTACCACCTTCACCTTGCATGGCTTGGGTTGGGATGAGGCGTTACTGCTGCTCTTGGTCTCCGCGATGATTGGCTGGGTGGCAGCCTGGTTGGCCACGGTGCAACATTTACGTCGCTTTACACCTCAATAGTGATTTTTTGATATACTGTTTTTCTGCAGCACGGGTGATGACTGTGTTGCGGAAGGATAGCGGCAAAAGTAATATAGGTCGGTTCCCCCCGTGGTGATAATGTTAAAAAGTAGTGAACTTTTGGGGGGGGGAAAGGGTCAAATTGTGCAGAAAATGTTTAGGTGATTCATGTGTGAAACCGCTTTTGCAACCGCAATTGTCGTAAAATCAATAAAATCCCACCATTAAATCACCGGCATGACCTGTTTAATCAAGAGAGGGGTTGAATGACCAAAGAAATGCAAACTTTAGCCTTAGTCCCGCAGGGCAGCTTGGAAGCCTATCTGCGGGCCGCCAACACCTATCCAATGCTGACGGCAGAGGAAGAGCGGGAGTTGGCTGAACGGCTGCATTATCAGGGCGATCTGGAAGCAGCGAAGCTGCTGATCCTGTCTCATCTGCGTTTTGTCGCTCATATTGCTCGCAACTATTCAGGGTATGGTCTGCCACAAGCAGACCTGATCCAGGAAGGGAATATTGGCCTGATGAAAGCGGTACGTCGCTTCAACCCAGAAGTTGGGGTGCGTCTGGTTTCTTTTGCGGTGCATTGGATCAAGGCTGAAATTCATGAATACGTCTTGCGTAACTGGCGTATTGTGAAAGTGGCTACCACCAAGGCTCAGCGTAAGCTGTTTTTTAACCTGCGGAAAACCAAGCAACGTTTGGGGTGGTTCAACCAGGATGAAGTGGAACTGGTGGCCCGTGAGCTGGGGGTGACAACTAAAGACGTACTGGAGATGGAATCCCGTATGGCGGCGCAGGATATGTCTTTTGACCCCATGCCAGAAGATGACGGGCATGATGGTCATACCTTGTCGCCGATGCTCTATCTGCAGGATAAAAGCTCTGATTTTGCCGAAGGGATCGAGGAAGATAACTGGGAAAGTAATGCCACAGATAAGCTGACCTATGCGTTGGAAGGTCTGGACGAGCGTAGCCAGCATATTATCCGTGCCCGTTGGTTGGACGATGACAACAAGTCCACTTTGCAAGAGTTGGCCGATCAGTATGGCGTTTCTGCTGAGCGAGTACGCCAGCTTGAAAAGAATGCCATGAAGAAATTAAAGATGGCGATCGAGGCTTAATTATAGCCAGTTTTATTGACGCTATGGTTAATGGCTCTGCAGTTTGAAACACATTGTTATTTATCGGAAAGTTGTTATTTATCAAAAAGCCCAGATTGATACTCTGGGCTTTTCTGTTTGTGTGCTTAGTGGTCTTGCTAGTTAATGCTCAGCTTTGACAAATTCTGGTTCTGGACAGTGGGAACCAAATTGGTTTGACCAGTCGAATACGGCACCGTTTTTGATATAGCGTTGATAGAGTGCTCGGCCTGTCTTGGCATCGCGGGCCATGACCCAACTGCTGGCGTGGCACAATACCGCGGCGTAGGCTTGGCTCTTCGGTGGTAATAGATTGGCCGATTTTTTCGCCAATTCTACTGCCTGCCAGCGGTAGTGAAGGAAACGATTATCCGCGTCTGGCAATGATTTGGCCGCCCGAGCCGCTTCGGCAGCGCTGATCCAGCTCTTGTGTTTTAGCTCATGGGTATTGAAAGCATCCCCCACATAGGAATAATCCGCCCCATAGATGGCATAGTCTGGCGTCATTTCGTAGCCGGTAAGCTTTAGCCCTTGTGTGCGCAGCAAGTAGGCAGCTTGATAGTAAGCTTTGGCGCGTGTGATTTTATCTTGCGCTTTATCCTGTGCGGTTTGTAACTGTGCGGCAAATTCCTCCGCTGTCTGGTGGTAGTTTGGTATAGCAAAATAGCTGAGTGCTTCCTGATAACGGCTAGCACGCATTAGCCGTCGTGCCAATAACTCGCGCAGTTTAACGTCAATGGTGAGCAACTGATCGCTGTAGTCATCATCGTCTGGATTAACTGGTTTTAGTGGTGTGCTGGGTGGTGGCACATGCTTATCAACAAAACCTTTCAGTTCATCGACGGTCAATACCCGTTCGGCGATATCTGCCACATCTGCCCAATAAGGTTCTTTGCCACGATACATCCATTCTATGGCTTGCAGATAATCACCACGGTTTAACGCCAGAATGGCCTGTTCACCGGACACCCGGCAATCTGGAACGATCAGTTCAGTATTAAAGTCGTCGATATCGCTGTTCTGTTGCCCCCAGGTTTCATCTGCCGGGAAGGCAGCGGCTGCTTTAGCATAAGCTGCGGTAGCGGCTTTAATATCGCCTGCACGCAAGGCCATTTTGGCACGTAACCACCAGGCTAAACCACTATCACCTGCTTGTTTCAGTAGGCTGGCGGCCATGGCATATTGCCCTGAGCGATAGGCCAGCGCTGCCAGCCTATCGCTACCGACGAAGCCGTTTTTTACGGAATCATTCAACAACGTCAGAATGGGAATTATCGTCTGTTTTAACGCTGTTGCACCGTCATCTGAGCTCATCATGTACAGGTTACTGCTGCGTGCAAAAAGCTCGATAGTCACTAGTTGCTGCACTAACGGGTCATTAATGGCTTGCTTTAATGCCTCCAGATGTTCCGGCTTAACCAGATAGCTGGAAATGTACTGCAACGAAAGCCCACCTTGGGGATCGCCTTGGGCGGTTTGCTGGGCATAAAGCTGTACGGCAGGGACAATTTCCCCCAGCCATAAATGGATTCGTGCTTGTTGCCCGAGGCTACTGAGTGCCAGTTGGTCAGGGTCGGCGGCTCCTGCTTTCACTTTGTCAATGACCTGCTGGAAGGCAGCAGTGGCCTGCGCTAACTGGGCGGCTTTTGGATGGGGAAGCGATGGTGCCGTGGAAGACGATTGGCTTTCAGGTATGGCATAGTCGCTCATGAAAACACGACCCAAAGAGTATTGTGCCCGTAACCCCCATTCCCCTTGCTCGGCAAGCGGTAGCGCCAGAACTAGCTGGAAGTATTCAGGTGCTCGTGGGTCCTGTGCGGCAAAAGCTACCGCCCCCAGGGTATACAGACGTGCAGCATTAGAGAGTCCCTGAGTATTTACGGCATCCACTTGTTCTACGGTGCGGGTGGCCCGCATCTGGGCAATGATTTGCTGTTCTGGTGACAGTGATGCTGGTTTTGGCGCGTTTTCTGGTTCGGGTACCGGCTCTTTCCATAACGGTAATTGTTTGTCTACCGGCACCAGACGGTGGGTTTCGAAAGCGAAGTTTCCCTCCGGCATCACCAGTAGCGTGCTGTTGCGGTCGACCAGTAACCGATTGAGAAAAAACGGGCCGCAAGCTTGGCTGCTAAGGGGGGTTATTAATGCCGCAGCAATCAGTGAGGCCAGCGGCAGCGAACGGAGATAACTTTTTTTATACCTTATCGATGATAAAGGCGTATCAAGGGATGACATCAGTACCTCCTGGCGTGATCTGTTGACAGCGTAACCAGCCCAAGGGGCGTGATTGCCCTGCGCGTAACTGCTCACTGCGAATACGGACAAAGCGCGGTTGTTGCGATGACGTTGCCAACTGATAATTGCCCACTGCATCCGCAGCCAGGCAACCCTCAGCCTGAATGTGCACTTCGCGGGGCAACGGGGCATCTACCGGCCCATTATTCTGGATGTTCAGGTCATATAATCCATTCTGCTGTGGCTGTGGTAAAAATTCTACCTGCCAGTTAACAGTTAATGGTTGCTGAGTGATGACGGCGCGTAATGTCTCCATTGACCAGGCTCTGCGATCACTGGCTAACGGTAAACGAAACCAGATAATACCACGTAAATGCTTAGGAGAGAGCGGGATGAGCTGTTGCAAGAAGTCGGCAATCTGTTGTGGTGCTACGCTGAGTTCTTGTAAGTTGCCAGCCACGTGTTGCGTGGACTCGCTCTCAACCTGTGCACCTTGAGCATCAAACCCTATCAGCCCCATGCCATAAGTGGGTAAGGCTACGCGAAAGGGCTTGCCACTGATGCGGGCATATTGCCCCACCCAACCCAGAGCCTGCTGACCATCAAACAGCCCTTGTTCTGGTGAGAGCACCGCATGTAGCTGTAACACAGAACTGTCGACCTGTTGTAGTACACCAGATAAAGCGGGGGAACTGAGCCAGGTGGGCAGCGCGGTAATGCCCAGTTGTAATGAAGAAGGCAGTTGTTGGCGTAGTTGTTGTAGAAAATGTTGATAGGCAGGCAAGCGTGCAGTGGCCGCATCATGATCGATCTCTACACCAACGACCTGCAATCCTGCGGTTTGCCACTGTTGTAGCAATTGTTGCAACTGCGGGTAAATGGCGGTTTCATCCAGTTGTTGCAGTTGCCCGTCCAGACGTACCACTAGCCATAACGGGCGGCCATCCTGTTTAAGCAAGCTAGTATTAACCGCGATTTCGCGCACCCCCTCTTGGGGATGCACTTGTAAACCCAGTACCCGTAAGCTTGAGAACAGATCATGGCTGGCAACCAGAGCATCGCCATGTTGTGGTGTCCAGACTCGTTGCCAGATATAGACTTGCTGATCCCAGGTGGGAGAGGAGTTAATCGCCGGTTGGCGGCTGGAAAACCAGGCCGTCAGCATCAGGAGTAGCAATATCGCTATTACCAGCCAACGTTTCATTTTTGCCAAAGTTCACCTTGTGCCATAAAGCCGCAGGCACGCATAAAGTTGTCGATTTCGCTACGTTCCCCCGCAGCCAACCCGGAGGTAGAAAGCTGCCAGTGTCGCACCTCAGGTAATTGGCGTTGTGTATCCTGCACCAGGTAGAGCCCAACCCCCCGGCGTCGGGTCACCTTGCGAACCATCAGGTCGTGCAGTTGTGCTCGGTTTCCTTGCACCTCAATTTTTACTGCGGCCAATAGTCGGTCATTAAAGCGGGCGGCGAATAATACCTTGCCATCTTGCTGGTCACACTGCCACTGTGCTGGTTGTTGATGTGGCCAGATTTTACCCAGATCGATCAGGTCTTGCGGAGACAAATGAGTTAAACGCTCAATGGTTAATTTCATGGCAGATTTTTACATTAATCAATGATATTGACAGTGTAATGGATCTTGCTGATAGTGTTGTGTAAGTTTTTTAGTACGATTTCCACGCAGAATGTTTTTCCCAACCCATATTTTCCGAGTAAAAAATTAGCGTGGTGGTACTTATCCAGCATAATGAACTGTTGGTTGCCCAAACAGTACGGTAATAATTCGAATTTTATTCTGTTTACACCGCTTGTTCCTGTCAGTGGCAGTTGATTTACAGAATAAAATTCCTGTTTAATAGCATGATAAGTAAAGTCTTATTAGAAAAATTTGCCGTGAATTCACCTAACCCATTATTACTTATGGATAAAAGCAGTTTTACTGTTCTAGCCAGGCTCACTCCGGTGGCGGGTAGGCAGCGACTCTGAATAGCAATAATGGCTAGGCACGGCAAACACAACAAGCAAACTCACAACGACACATGGGGATTATGCGGATGAAATTTATCAAGAGTAACGTGCTGCTGGCTGGCTGTATCGCCATGGCCATGGGACATGCTGCCATAGCGAAAGATATCAAGGTTGCCGTGGTGGGCGCGATGTCCGGTCCGGTGGCGCAGTATGGCGATATGGAATTCACTGGGGCGCGTCAGGTTATTGCCGACATTAACGCTAAGGGCGGTATCAAGGGCGATAAGCTGGTGCTGGTGGAGTACGACGATGCTTGTGACCCAAAACAAGCGGTCGCGGTGGCCAACAAGGTGATTAATGACGGCATTCAGTATGTCATCGGTCATTTGTGTTCTTCTTCCACCCAGCCTGCTTCTGATATTTACGAAGATGAAGGGGTGATCATGATTACCCCAGCGGCGACCAATGCTGACCTGACCACCCGTGGTTACAAAATGCTGATGCGTACCACCGGGCTGGATTCCGATCAGGGGCCAACAGCGGCTAAATATATTCTTAATAACGTTAAACCTAAACGCATTGCAGTGGTGCACGACAAGCAGCAGTATGGCGAAGGTCTGGCGCGTTCAGTGCGTGATAGCTTGAAAGCGCAAGGCACTGACGTGGTCATGTTTGAAGGGGTCACTGCGGGCGACAAAGATTTCTCTACCTTGGTGGCACGTCTGAAGAAAGAGAACGTTGACTTCGTTTACTTCGGTGGCTACTACCCAGAGATGGGGCAGATTCTGCGTCAAGCCAAGCAGGCCGGTTTGACTACCCGTTTTATGGGGCCGGAAGGGGTGGGTAACTCTTCACTGTCCAATATCGCGGGTGCGGCTTCTGAAGGTATGCTGGTAACATTACCAAAACGCTACGATCAGGTACCTGCCAACCAACCGGTAGTGGACGCGTTGAAAGCCAAAAAACTGGATCCGACAGGGCCATTTATCTGGACCACCTACGCGGCACTGCAATCGCTGGTAACAGGGATGGAGCGTAGTGGCAGCCAGGATCCGGCAGAGATCGTCAAAAACCTGAAAACCGGCGCACCCGTGGAAACCGTAATGGGTCCACTAAGCTGGGATGAAAAAGGCGATCTGAAAGGGTTTGAGTTTGGTGTATTTGAATGGCATGCGGATGGTTCATCCACGCCGTTAAAATAAACCCCTTGTAGGCTAACCGGCGTCATTCAAGTAATAGTAAAAATGGATGACGACGGTGACATTCCCTCGCTGGTTCCCTGAACAAAGAGGGAATGGCGAGGGTTAAACTCAAGCGTATTGCACGCCTGTTGAGTTCGTATTTTTCCCTTGAAGTGGTATATTCCCCGCAAATTCATACAGGGAGTGGGATGATGACGAGTCTATACCCAACTCCCTTTGAGTTGCAGAACAACATGCGGTGTGTTTCCAATCGCACTTGGCGTGGTAAACAGCCAACACCTCCGCAGTTTGGAATATGAAGAGCATATACCCAAGATAATTCGATTTGCTTGTAGGCGGCAAGCGCGTGACTCCCCAGGCGCATCGCTAATGATGTGACAGGGGTGACAGAGCATAGCCAACCATCCACGCAATTTGAAGAATGACGGGTCTAAACCGGGATCCCCGGAGCCTGTGCTATCGGCGGGCTGTTAGGCCACTGTTTTATGGCCGTGGCAACACCTTAGAAGGTCAGAGTATGTCAGAGCAGTTTCTCTATTTTTTGCAGCAGATGTTCAACGGCCTTACGTTGGGCAGTACCTATGCATTGATTGCCATTGGTTACACCATGGTTTACGGCATTATCGGCATGATCAACTTCGCCCATGGTGAAGTGTATATGATCGGCAGTTATGTCTCATTTATTGTTATTGCCGCCCTGATGATGATGGGGATCGACGTTGGTTGGTTGTTGATCGGTTCGGCATTCCTGGTGTCTATCGTCATCGCCAGCGCCTATGGCTGGAGCATTGAACGGGTAGCCTATAAGCCGGTCCGCAATTCCAAGCGCCTGATCGCGCTGATTTCCGCCATTGGGATGTCGATATTTCTGCAAAACTACGTCAGCCTGACGCAAGGTTCACGTGATCTTGCGTTGCCGAGCCTGGTGACCGGCCAATGGGTCTTGGGGGAAAGCAACGGCTTTGCTGCCACCATCACCACCATGCAGTTGACCATCTGGGTTGTCACCTTTTTGGCGATGCTGGCGCTGACATTGTTTATTCGTTATTCCCGTATGGGCCGCGCCTGCCGAGCCTGTGCGGAAGATCTTAAAATGGCCAGTCTGTTGGGGATCAATACTGATCGGGTGATATCGCTCACTTTCGTTATCGGCGCGGTAATGGCTGCCGTAGCGGGTGTACTGCTTGGGCAGTTCTATGGTGTGATCAACCCCTATATCGGTTTTATGGCGGGGATGAAAGCCTTTACTGCCGCGGTATTGGGGGGGATTGGTAGCATACCTGGTGCGATGATTGGCGGATTAGTCTTGGGCGTGGCAGAAGCACTCACTTCCGCTTACCTGAGTACTGAATACAAAGATGTGGTCTCTTTTGCGCTGTTGATCGTGGTGTTGCTGGTGATGCCAACGGGCATTCTTGGCCGTCCGGAGGTTGAGAAAGTATGAAGCACGGTCTGCTTAACGCCTGCATTGCTACGGTAGTGCTGTTTGTTATGGCGTCATTCCTGATGGGGATGCAATTGAGCCTGGATGGCACCAAACTGGTGGTGCATGGTGCGGCGCAAGTACGTTGGATGTGGATTGGGATCGGCTGTGCAGTGGTGTTTTTCTTCCAACTGTTACGTCCCTTGATGCAACATGGGCTGAAAAAAATTACCGGTCCATCCTTTGTTTTGCCCAGTTTTGATGGCACCACTACTCGCCAGAAATTGCTGGCTGCGGTGATCATCATTGCCGCCGTTGTCTGGCCGTTTCTGGTTTCACGCGGCACGGTGGATATCGCCACCATGACGTTGATTTACGTGATGCTGGGCCTGGGGCTGAATATTGTGGTTGGCCTTTCCGGTTTGTTGGTACTGGGTTACGCGGGTTTTTACGCCATCGGTGCCTACACCTATGCATTGCTCAATCATTACTATGGTCTGGGTTTTTGGGAAAGCTTGCCACTGGCTGGGTTTGTCACCGCTATTTTTGGTTTCCTGCTGGGCTTCCCGGTATTACGCCTGCGGGGAGACTACTTGGCGATTGTCACCCTGGGCTTTGGTGAAATTGTCCGTATCCTGTTGCTCAATAACACCGAGATCACCGGTGGGCCGAATGGTATCAGCCAGATCCCCAAACCTACCTTCTTCGGCCTGGAGTTTAACCGCAGTGCGCGCGATGGCGGCTGGGATACATTCCATAACTTTTTTGGTCTGCAGTACGAAGCGGGTGACCGTATTGTGTTCCTCTATCTGGTTGCGCTGTTGCTGGTGATATTAACGCTGTTTGTGATTAACCGCCTGTTGCGGATGCCACTCGGCCGGGCTTGGGAGGCACTGCGCGAAGATGAGATCGCTTGTCGTTCGCTGGGGCTCAGTCCTACCAAGATAAAATTGACCGCCTTCACTATCAGTGCGGCCTTTGCCGGCTTTGCCGGTACGCTGTTTGCCGCGCGTCAGGGCTTTATCAGCCCGGAATCCTTTACCTTTGTTGAGTCAGCCTTTGTCTTGGCCATCGTGGTGCTGGGGGGGATGGGTTCACAATTTGCGGTGATCCTGGCGGCGGTGTTATTGGTGGTTTCCCGTGAGCTGATGCGTGACCTGAATGAATACAGCATGTTATTGCTGGGGGCGCTGATGGTATTAATGATGATTTGGCGGCCACAAGGGTTGTTGCCGATGAAACGCCCGCAGTTGAAACTAAACGTGGCGGAAACGGACACCGCGAAGGAGCCGCAGGTATGAGTGCTCAACCTTTATTGTCGGTATCCGGGCTTTCAATGCGTTTCGGTGGTTTGTTGGCGGTAAACAATGTCGGCCTGGAATTGCATCAAGGAGAGATAGTCTCACTGATTGGCCCGAATGGTGCCGGCAAAACCACGGTGTTCAACTGCCTTACCGGGTTTTATCGCCCGACCAGCGGTATCATCAAGTTGCGTGACCATCATTTGGAAGGGCTGGCCGGTCAGACTATTGCTCGCATGGGCGTGGTACGTACTTTCCAGCATGTGCGGCTGTTCCGTGAAATGACGGTGATTGAAAACCTGCTGGTGGCTCAGCATCAGCATTTGAAAACCGGTCTATTTGCTGGTTTGCTGAAAACCCCAGCATTCCGCCGGGCGGAAGCCGATGCTCTGGAACGTGCTGCGGTGTGGCTGGAGCGCGTAGGTTTGCTGGAGTTGGCTAACCGTTCGGCGGGTAATCTGGCTTATGGTCAACAGCGGCGGTTGGAAATTGCCCGTTGCATGGTGACACGCCCAGAATTACTGATGCTGGATGAGCCTGCTGCAGGTTTGAACCCGAAAGAAACCGACGAACTGGATCACCTGATTGTCGAACTGCGCAATCAGCATCAGGTTTCGGTGCTGTTGATTGAGCATGATATGAAACTGGTGATGGGGATTTCTGATCGTATCTATGTGATGAATCAGGGTACGCCGTTGGCACAAGGCACACCGGACGAAATCCGCAATAACCCGGATGTGATCCGGGCCTATCTGGGCGAATAGTGGGTAAATATTATGTTGTCATTTAATCAGGTATCCGCTCATTACGGTAAAATCCAGGCTCTGCATCAGGTGAGTTTGAACATCCAGCAGGGGGAGATCGTTACACTGATCGGCGCCAACGGAGCGGGTAAAACCACCTTGCTCGGCACCTTATGTGGTGAACCTCGGGCCAGTGCTGGCACAATCACGCTGCTAGACCAGGATATTACCCATTGGCAGACGGCGCGCATTATGCGTGAAGCGGTAGCGATTGTGCCGGAAGGGCGGCGAGTGTTTTCCCGTATGACGGTGGAAGAGAATCTGGCGATGGGCGGTTTTTTTGCCAATCGGGATCAGTATCAGCAGCGCATTGAGCGGGTTTTTAGCCTGTTCCCGCGTTTGCTGGAGCGGCGTAGCCAGCGTTCAGGCACTATGTCTGGCGGTGAGCAACAGATGCTGGCGATTGGCCGTGCGTTAATGAGTCAGCCGAAGTTGTTGCTACTTGATGAGCCGTCTCTCGGGTTGGCGCCGATCATCATTCAGCAGATTTTCGATATTATCCAGCAGCTGCGTGAAGAGGGCATGACCATCTTTCTGGTGGAGCAAAATGCCAATCAGGCGTTAAAATTGGCGGATCGTGGTTATGTGCTGGAAAATGGTCGTGTGGTGTTGGAAGATACGGGTGCCGCATTGTTAGCCAACGAGGCAGTGAGATCGGCCTATCTGGGTGGTTAACTACCCGATATCTTAAATAGATAGTATTTACAGGGCAGGGGCATAGCAATCGCCCCATTTTTAATGATGACGAGAATAAATAATGAATACTGAAGGATTACTCGCACAGCGCATCATAAATGTAAAAAGCTCGGCAATCCGTGAGTTGCTCAAGCACAGTAAAATGGAGCATGTGATCTCGCTGGCGGGTGGCATCCCTTCTGATGCGCTGTTTGACTTCGAAGGCTTGAGCATGGCTACTCAGCAGGCGATCACCGAACAACCGAAAAGCGCTTTCCAGTATGGATTGACGGAAGGGAGTTACCTGCTGCGCGAACGTATTTGTGAGCTATGTGCGGTGCGTGGCGTGCGTGCTCAGCCAGAAGATATATTGGTGACTGCGGGGTCTCAGCAGGCGCTGGATTTGGTGATGCGTGCGCTGATTAACCCCGGAGATGTGTTTGTCGTTGAGCGCCCGACCTATCTGGCCGCGCTGCAAACGCTGGAGTTGGCCGAAGCCCATGTGATGTCTGTCTCTTCAGACAGCGAAGGTATGGTGGTTGATGAGCTGGCTGAACTGCTGAAAACCCAGAAAATCAAAGGGGTTTATGTGGTGCCGAACTTTGGCAACCCCAGTGGGCTGACGCTGAGTACTGAACGCCGTGAGCAATTGGTTAAACTGGCCGCGGAACATAACTTCCTGATTGTTGAAGATGACCCTTACGGTGAGCTACGTTTCACTGATGAGCGCAATGCCACCTTGTATCAGATTTCTCAGCAGGTATTGGGTCATACGGAAAATATTATCTACACCTCTACCTTCTCCAAGATCTTGGCCCCAGGCCTGCGTCTGGGTTGGGCGATCCTGCCACCCTTCCTGTTGCACAAAGTGGCTATTATCAAGCAAGCGGCCGATTTACATGCCAGCGCCTTGTCGCAGAGCATCGTCGAATGTTATCTGGGGTTGGATCGTCTGCCAGCGCAGATTGAAAAGCTCCGTGCCGCCTATAAACACAAAGGCGAGATCCTGGCGGACTTGGTTGAAAAAGAGCTGGGTGATGTGATCAGTTTCGATAGGCCAAAAGGTGGCATGTTCCTGTGGGCGCGCTTCCGTGAGCCGTTCAATGCCACGGAATGGTTAAACACCACGCTGCAACAAGGGGTAGTGTTTGTTCCCGGTGAGTACTTCTTCTGTGACAAGCCGGACCGTTCTACCTTCCGCTTGTCATTTGCCACCGCTACCGAACCACAGATGCAAGAGGCGGTGGCGCGTCTGCGTCGTTCGCTGTAATCTTTCTACGGCGGTAGGGTGCACTCTCACCGCCGAGCTTCATTGTGTCCTCATTTGATACGTCAACTATGTGCTATTGTTTGCATCGGCACTGCACTTTTTTGATACTGACAGTGGATTACGAATGAAATGAATAGCATAACCTGGCCTTATCCTCCTATTGCGGCCCATCGCGGCGGTGGTTCTCTGGCGCCAGAAAATACGCTGGCAGCGATTGATGTGGGGGCCCGTTACGGTCACACCATGATTGAATTTGACGCCAAGCTCGCGCTGGATGGGGAGATCTTCCTGCTGCATGACGACACACTTGACCGCACCAGCAATGGCTGGGGGGTAGCGGGTGAATTGCCATGGGAGAAACTGGTGCAGTTGGATGCCGGCAACTGGTATAGCTCGGCCTTTAAAGGGGAGCGCTTACCGTTACTGGCTCAGGTCGCAGCACGTTGTAAACAGCACGGTATGATGGTCAACATTGAAATCAAACCTACTACTGGTTGTGATGAAGAGACCGGTCGCGTTGTGGCATTGGCTGCCAGCCAACTGTGGCAAGGGCAAACGGCTCCGCTGCTCTCTTCATTTTCGGTCGCTGCCTTGGCTGCCGCGCAGCGTAGCGTACCGGAATTACCCCGAGGCCTGCTGCTGGACCAATGGGATGACAACTGGCTTGAACTGACCCAACTCCTGGGTTGCGTGTCATTGCATATTAACCATAACGCACTGACTGCTGAACGGGTTAGCGCGTTAAAAGCCGCCGGGTTGCGTATTCTGGTGTATACCGTCAACAGCCCGGAACGCGCGCGCTTATTGCTGAGCTGGGGGGTAGATTGCATTTGTACCGACCGGATAGATTTAATTGGCCCGAATTTTTAAAGCGCTAAGGGAAGTCGCCAGGGAAGGCGACGGCTTTTACTGATTTACGCCTTAGTTTATCCGCTGTTGCCAGCACTCTCTGTTGCTAGAAGGGTGCTGGTCTAGCAACAGAGAGTGGTCGTTGCTGGTATTGTTATAATTCATGCGCTATATTTATGCGCATGAATTATGTGGAGAAATGACTATGCGATCCCACGGCATCGAAAAAAAACGCAATACTAACGTCTACTTAAGTGCTGACTTGTTAGAGCAGGCCAAAGCACTGGAACTGAATCTTTCGGCAACGTTAAACCGAGCGCTTGAAGTCGCCGTCAAAACACGCCAGCGTGAGCGTTGGGTGGAGGAGAACCGTGCAGGTTTGGAAGCTTTAAATCACTTCGTTGAAGACAATGGACTTTTCTCGGATGACGACAGGTTTGGGGTACTGTAATGAAACAGTTCTCTGTCTATAAGAACACAGGAAAAAACAACCAGAGATATCCCTATTTTATCGATATCCAATCTGAGCAGCTTGAACATCTTAGTACACGTTTGGTGATGCCGTTGGTGCGTAAAAATACCATGAACTCACAGGTTAAACTATTGACCCCTGTACTTACGATCAGTCAGGTGGATTATGTGGTGCTGACGAGTATGTTAACTACCACAAATGTCAGTAACTTACGGGCAGAGGAATGCGTTGCTGACGCTGCTTATCTACGTGATGACATTGTAGCCGCTGTCGATTTGCTTATTTTAGGTATTTAGCTTCCTTCCAATGGTGCTTTCTACCCGTCGCATTTCAAACAGTAGAGCCGTTGCGTCATAATTGGTTGCTATATATACCCGTGATATTTCAAGTTGCTTGAAATACTTGTTGAATACGAGATACTCGGGACAATCGTACTGAGGGGCTATCATGGGATACTTCCCTGTATCCCACCCTTCGGGCCGACGGAAATTTGCTCCTGGCAAATTTGTCGGCGGCTGGTGCCGCTACGACCCCTTCAGCACGCTTTCCCTAATAACAGGCTTGGGCAAGTATCTTCGAGTTAATTGGGTATATACATATGTAAACCCATATTCTAGCGCTTTGCTTGCTGCCTTCCGTTACAATCGCTTTATTCCATCCTTTAGAGTGAATTTGTTGTGTTACTTCTGGTTATTACCACCATTTTATGGGCTTTCTCTTTTAGCCTGATCGGCGAATATTTGGCAGGCCAGGTTGATAGTTGGTTTTCAGTATTGATGCGTGTTGGCTTGGCAGCCGTGGTCTTTTTGCCATTCCTGCGTTGGCGCAATATCCCGTTAAAGGTGATCTTGCTGTATATGCTGGTGGGTGCTTTTCAGCTTGGCATTATGTACTTGATCAGCTTCAGGGCGTTTATCTACCTGACAGTGCCGGAGTTCCTGCTGTTTACGGTGTTGACGCCACTGTATATCACGCTGATTTATGACCTGCTCAGCCGTCGTCGTCTCTGCTGGAGTTATCTGTTCAGTGCCTTGCTGGCAGTACTGGGCGCGGCCATTATTCGCTATCACCAACTGAGTGATCATTTCTGGTGGGGGTTGCTATTAGTGCAAGCGGCAAACATCAGCTTTGCCATCGGTCTGGTGGGTTACAAACGCCTGATGGAAGTGCATCCGTTACCGCAGTCTGTGGCGTTCTCCTGGTTTTATCTGGGAGCGGTGGCAGTGTCAGTGGTGGCCTGGTTCTTGTGGGGTAACCCCAATCAATTGCCAACCACCTCACTGCAATGGGGTATTTTGCTGTGGTTGGGGGTAGTGGCTTCTGGGGTGGGCTATTTTATGTGGAACTACGGGGCAACACAGGTAGATGCGGGCACCCTTGGCATTATGAACAATATGCATGTTCCGGCAGGTTTGTTAGTCAACTTATTGATCTGGGAACAACAACTGCATTGGGCCAGTTTTTTGGTCGGTGCTTCGATCCTGGTGGCCTCGCTCTGGGTACACCGCCGTTGGGTGGTGCCCAAAGTTAAATAATATCCGTGATTATTTCCGTTGCTGGTGGCTGGTAGCGGGATGGATGGCGTTGCGCACAAAGGGCAGATGCTCGCAGGCATGCTGCCCCGCTGAACGAATAAACGCTTCGGTCACTGCCTGGCGCTGCTCACCATCGCGGGTAGCGGCATATAATCGGCTCCACAAACCCTCGCCGAGGGTTTTGGTCACCACCAGGCCTTGGCGTTCAAAACTTTCCACGACCCAGTGTGGGAGTGCGGCAATCCCCATACGGGCTGAAACCATCTGAATCAATAGCAGCGTGTTATCCACGTTCTTCAATGCTGGGCTAATGCCTGCCGGTTGCAGAAAATGCCGCCAGATATCCAGCCGTTGGCGCTGTACCGGATAGATCATCAGTGTTTCGTCACCGAGATCCTGTGGTTCGATATGGGGTTTATTGGCCAAAGGATGGTCGGGGGCCAAGATCAGGCGCACTTCAAAATCAAACAGCGGTGAATAATGCAGCCCGCTACGCGGCAGGATATCGGAAGTTAACACCACATCCAGTTCACCTTGTTGCAGCGCTGGTTGCGGATCAAAAGTGACACCGGATTTGAAATCAATCATCACCTGCGGGAAACGGCTACTGAAGTTATCTAGCGCCGGGGTCAACCATTGAATACAACTATGGCATTCGATGGCAATGCGCAATGCGGTTTGATGGGGCTCATGGCAGGCCTGTAGCGCCTGCTGGATCTGCGGCAGCACCTGTTCTGCCAGTTGCAACAGGATCTCACCTTGTGGGGTAAAGCGCAGTGGCTGACTTTTACGAACAAACAGTTTGAAGCCCAGACGTTGTTCCAGATCGCTAAACTGATGCGACAGTGCCGATTGTGTCTGATGGAGTTGCGCAGCAGCCGCAGCCAGTGAGCCGGTGTTACGTAGGGCTTGTAACGTCCGTAAGTGTTTCAGTTCGATCATGAGAGTCCTTCACAATGACAGTGAGCAAATTGCGCTTGTGGTTAATACAGTACCCGCAGATTATGGATGTGTAAACATCTGGATGGCTAAATGAGGGTATGACAATGGCAATTCTGAATCACACACTGGGTTTTCCACGCGTTGGTTTGCGCCGTGAACTCAAAAAAGCACAAGAAAGTTACTGGGCAGGGAATGCCACGCAGGAAGAGCTGCTGGCGACTGGCCGCGAACTGCGTGCTCGTCATTGGCAACAGCAAAAATTGGCGGGGGTGGATTTGCTACCGGTGGGGGACTTTGCCTGGTATGACCATGTGTTGACCACCAGCTTACTCTTGGGCAATGTGCCATCTCGCCACCAAAATAGCGATGGCTCCATCGATCTCGATACCCTGTTTCGTATTGCTCGTGGCCGTGCGCCCACCGGTCAACCCGCCGCCGCAGCAGAAATGACCAAATGGTTTAACACCAACTATCACTACATCGTGCCGGAGTTTACCCAAGGCCAGCAGTTCAAACTGGGTTGGACTCAACTGTTGGATGAGGTGGATGAAGCCTTGGCTTTAGGGCATAAAATCAAACCCGTCTTGTTGGGCCCGCTGACCTATCTGTGGTTGGGCAAAGTGAAGGGTGAACCGTTTGATCGCCTGTCATTGCTGACGGATATTTTGCCGGTTTACCAGCAAGTATTGGCTGAGCTGGCTAAACGCGGTATTGAATGGGTGCAGATTGATGAACCGGCGCTGGTGTTGGCGTTGCCGCAGGATTGGTTGGCAGCCTTTAAACCGGCCTATGACGCCTTGCAAGGGCCGGTCAAACTGCTATTGACCACTTACTTTGATAGCGTGAGTCATAACCTTGAAACCCTGCGTACTCTGCCGGTGCAAGGGTTGCATGTGGATCTGGTGGCAGGAAATGATGACCCCGTTAAGCTACATCATGAGTTGCCGAAAGAGTGGTTGCTTTCACTGGGGGTAATTAATGGTCGCAACGTTTGGCGGGCTGATTTGAGCCACTGGTTTGAACGCCTGCAACCGTTGCTCAACACGCGTCCGTTGTGGATAGGTACGTCTTGCTCACTGTTGCACAGCCCGATTGATTTAAGCGTAGAAAGCCGTTTGGATAGCGAGGTAAAGAGCTGGTTTGCTTTCGCCTTGCAAAAGTGTGCCGAGCTGGCATTGCTCAGTCATGCCTTGAATGCACCAGGAGTAGGCCAGCAAGTGGAACTGGAGGCTTACAGTGCGCCAATCCGCGCTCGCCGCCAATCTAGCCGGGTGCATAATGCTCAGGTTGAAAAGCGCTTGGCCGCCATTACCGGCAAAGATAGTGAGCGCCAGCACCCCTATGTGCAACGTGCTCAGGCTCAGCGTGATCGTTTTAACTTGCCTGCCTGGCCCACCACCACCATCGGCTCCTTCCCTCAGACCACTGAAATTCGCAGTTTGCGCCTGGATTTCAAACAAGGGCGCCTGGATAGCAAACATTACCGTACCAGCATCGGTGAACACATCAAACAAGCCATCGTTGAACAGGAACGTTTGGGGCTGGATGTGTTGGTGCATGGTGAGGCTGAACGTAACGATATGGTGGAATACTTCGGCGAACACCTTGATGGCTTTGTTTTTACCCAAAACGGTTGGGTACAAAGCTACGGTTCCCGCTGTGTGAAACCGCCGGTGATCATTGGTGATATCAGTCGTCCACAAGCCATTACGGTGGAGTGGGCCAAATTTGCCCAGTCGCTGACTGACAAACCGGTGAAAGGCATGTTGACCGGACCGGTGACCATTCTTTGCTGGTCATTCCCCCGTGAAGATGTGACGCGCGAAGTGATTGCCAAACAGATTGCCCTGGCATTGCGTGATGAGGTGGCGGATTTGGAAAAAGCCGGGATCGGTATTATTCAGATCGATGAGCCTGCATTACGTGAAGGTTTACCGCTGCGTCAATCTGATTGGGCGGCGTATCTGAAGTGGGCGGTGGATGCTTTTAAACTGAATGCTGCGGTGGCGCGAGATGACACCCAGATCCACACCCATATGTGTTATTGCGAGTTTAACGACATTATGGAAGCGATTGCCGCACTGGATGCGGACGTGATTACCATCGAAACCTCCCGTTCTGATATGGATTTGCTCGAGGTATTTAAAGAGTTTGATTATCCGAACGAGATCGGGCCAGGGGTATATGATATTCATTCACCGAATGTACCGAGCGTAGAGTGGATTGAAACCCTGTTGCGTAAAGCGGCGCAGAATATTCCGGCAGAACGTTTGTGGGTTAATCCTGATTGCGGCTTAAAAACCCGTGCTTGGCCAGAAACGCGTCAGTCGTTAGCTAATATGGTCCAGGCCGCTCGACGTTTGCGTGAGCAGCAGATTTAAAATTTATCACTGCACCGGCACGATAGGCCGCAGTAGAAAAATTTGAGTGCGACTGGCAAGGGGCGTTCGGTTCATTGACCTTGGTCTAGACACTAAATAATTCGAGTCGCAGCCAACCCCCAAGCAGCTTGAAGGATGACGAGTATAACCGTAAAAATACAGGGGCAAGTTTGCCCCTGTGGGTTATTTGACGCCGACGACCCCATGCTGGGTAAACCATTTCAGCATACGTTGCCAGCCGTCGGTTGCCGCGGCGGCGTCATAGCTCAGGCGGTAATCTGCCAGGAAGGCATGACCGGCCTCCGGGTACACCACGATTTCAGCATCGGCATTGGCGGCGCGGATCGCCTGCCGCATAGTTTCCACGGTATCTTGTGGAATACTGCTGTCTTGACCACCGTACAGACCAAGCACCGGTGCAGAAAGGTGGGTAGCGATATCAACCGGGTGTTTCGGCGAAAGTGCGGTTTTTCCCCCCACCAACTTGCCATACCAGGCCACGGCAGCTTTTAACTGAGGATTGTGAGCCGCATACAACCAGGTAATCCTCCCTCCCCAGCAGAAACCGGTGATTGCCTGTTTACTGGCATCGCCACCATGACGGATTGCCCAGTTGAAGGTGTTATCCAGGTCCGCCAGAACTTGGCTGTCCGGAACTTGACTCACCAGTTGCTCTATTAGCTCACTGATTTCACTGTACTGTCGGGTATCCCCTTGGCGGAAATAGAGTTCTGGTGCAATCGCCAGATAACCCTGTTTTGCCAGGCGGCGACACAGGTCCTGAATATGTTCATGTACTCCAAAGATCTCCTGTACCACTAAAATGACTGGTAATGGACCCGAGTGATTGGCCGGTTTAGCGATATAGGCAGGGAGGAGGTCCTCTTGTGAGGGAATGGTGGTCTCTCCAACATGAATCTGGTGATCATCGCTCAGGATGGTTGAGGTTGCTAAAGGCGCTACCGCAGGGGGGAATCCCCCTTTGGCTGGTTGTAGTGTTATTTCAGGTTCAGCTTTCATTGCAGGCTCCATGCGGTATCGAGAGGAAAACGCAACGGGGATTAATCAACTTGGCTATAACTTTGGTGTTAACTTTGGCTATAACTATAGGCCAAGTTACCACTTATATGGGTATGGGGGGTATTTTGTGTTGTTGATGGGTTAACAAGATGAGCCAAAAAATAAACCAACTGAATCATCACAATGGGTAGACTTGGCATTTGGTGTGATTAATTTCACAGTAATAATGTAGATTGGTTTTTGTTTCTTGTTTAATGGTGATTATGATCACTCAATTTTCAAAGGATTTTCAGTAAAGTGAGCTTTTCCTCCTCCTATGCCCACTTTATAAGGAGCTACCCATGTCACAATCTGATGTTTTCCATCTTGGCCTGACAAAAAATGATTTACAAGGAGCGACGCTGGCCATTGTTCCTGGTGACCCGCAGCGCGTGGAGAAAATTGCCAAGCTGATGGACAAGGCAGTACATCTGGCTTCCCATCGTGAATTTACTTCCTGGCGTGCCGAGCTGGAGGGTAAGGCGGTGATTGTGTGTTCCACCGGTATTGGTGGCCCCTCTACCTCTATTGCGGTTGAAGAGTTGGCGCAATTGGGTATTCGCACTTTCTTGCGTATCGGGACTACGGGAGCGATTCAAACCAATATCAATGTTGGCGATGTGCTGGTCACCACGGCAGCGGTTCGCCTTGATGGTGCCAGCCTGCACTTTGCCCCGATGGAGTTCCCGGCAGTGGCGGATTTTGACTGTACCACTGCGTTGGTTGACGCCGCCAAGGCCTGCGGTGCAACCACCCATATCGGCATTACGGCTTCTTCGGATACCTTCTACCCAGGGCAGGAGCGTTACGATACCTACTCGGGGCGTGTGGTGAGTCATTTCAAAGGTTCTATGGCAGAGTGGCAATCGATGGGGGTGATGAACTACGAAATGGAATCCGCCACCCTACTGACCATGTGTGCCAGCCAGGGATTGCGCGCAGGGATGGTGGCCGGTGTGATTGTCAACCGTACCCAGCAGGAGATCCCGGATGCACAAACCATGCAAAAAACTGAAAGTCAGGCGGTGAAAATCGTGGTGGAAGCCGCTCGCCGTTTGCTGTAATACGACACCCAAGTTGATTCAAGTTGCAGGATAAAAAGGCGAGGCGTTTTTGTTCTGTAGCTTGAATGGCGATGGGGTATCATTGAGGTTCACCTTGGTGGGGCCGGTTTTCTTTGGGCCACTAACACGCCAGTCCGTTCACCATTCAACGCTAATCTGTTACGGTAACCCTCATTGCGATCATACTGTCGGTCCGTTTTTCGGATGATTGACGCCTTGTTGGCTGTGATAGTCGCTATCCCCAAACCATAAGTGAGAGGCCGTTTATGCCCCCTAAGACTTTATTGCATCCTTCGCTGGTACCGCTTGATGGTGGTATCAATTTTCGCGATTTAGGTGGTAACAGTATGGCCGATGGCCGCCGTATCAAAAGTGGGCTGCTGTTCCGTTCGGGTTCCTTGGATCGCTTGAGTGAAAGTGACCGTGCTTTCCTGACCCAGGTGCCGGTATGTGCGGTACTGGATTACCGTGACGCGGATGAAGTGCAGGCTAAACCCGATAGACTATGGCAATGTGTTGATTACCAAAATATTCCAGCCAATCCCCTCAGCCATGAAGTGAATGCCAATCTGGATAAACTGACCAGCGAGCTGCTTGCCGAGTTTGATGCCCGGGCGTTTATGCTAGAACTTTATCGCCGTTTACCGTTCAACAATGCGGCCTATCATCAACTGGCACAATGGCTGGTACAACCTGAAAGGGGGGCTATTGTGCAGCACTGTGCAGTGGGTAAGGACCGTACCGGGGTGGGGGCCGCGCTGGTATTACTGGCGTTAGGGGCGGATGAAGCCACCGTGATGGAAGATTATCTGTTGACGGAAACCACCTTGGCGGTGGTGCGCGAACAGATGCTGGCTCAACTTGCTACGCGTTTGAATGCCCCTGCCCTGGCGCAGTTTGCTTATGTACTCAGTGCGAAAGAAGAGTTTCTGGCGGCAGCTCTGGGGTGTATTCGTGAGCAATATGGCTCAACGGACCACTGGTTGCAGGCAGAATATGGCTTGGGGCCAAGCCAGCGGGAAAGTGTGCAGGCGTTCTATCTGGAATAACGTGCTGTTTAGGTTTAACGGTGGGAAATGAAACAGTTACTTTCTAAAGGAGGATACTCTTGAACCTCTATGACATTATTGACTGGGTGAGTGAAGTGGTGCGCCAGCACCAAGGCTGGGCGGTGCCGATTGTCTTTGTTTTGGCATTTGGTGAGTCGCTGGCTTTCCTCTCTTTATTGTTACCTGCCACTGTCATTTTATTGGCTTTAGGGGCGCTGATTGGCGAAAGTGGTATCGCCTTCTGGCCAATCTGGACTGCTGCTGTTGCCGGGGCTTTTTTCGGTGATTGGCTTTCCTACTGGGTGGGCTATCACTATCAGGATCGGGTGGCTCAGATGTGGCCATTGTCGCGTAATCCGCAATTATTGGTGCGAGGGCATGCGTTTTTTGAACGTTGGGGCGTATTGGGCATCTTTTTTGGCCGTTTCTTCGGTCCGTTGCGCTCGGTGGTGCCACTGGTGGGTGGGATCTGTGCCATGCCACAAACCTTGTTTCAGATTGCCAATATCACTTCGGCGTTAATTTGGGCATTTGGTATCCTGGCTCCGGGCGCATTTGGCATAAAGTGGCTCAGCCAGTGGATGGGGTAAGATACGTTACCCTGACCATGCTACTGATGCTGTGTCACTGAACTACCCCACTGTTGTTTTGCCCTGCAATTTCATTGAACTTGAGTAACGACAACCTTGTCACGCAGGATCACGAGCGTCGCTAACCGCCTACGGCCTGATTGATGACAAGTAGAGAAAGCCTAAGAACTCCCCATTATCCTCTAGTTAAGCGTTCAGGGTACCAGCGTGAGCTTAACGCCGTGCTGGGCTAGCATGTCACGGGCACTTTCAGGTAGCTGCCCATCGGTGATTACCTGATCGATCACCTCCCAGCCAACAACCTTGAAGGTCCCCACTTTGCCATATTTCGAGGAGTCGCAGATAAGAATGCGTGTGGCGGCTGCCTCCACCACGGCACGTTTGACCGGCACCTTCTGCTCACTGGGGGTGGAGATTCCCATAACATCCCAAGAGGAAGAGGACAGAAATGCGATATCGAGATGCAGGTTGCGCAAGAAATGGGCTGTCGCCTCGCCGACGCAGGACTGGTTCTCCCGAATGACTTGGCCACCTGTATGGTAAAGACGCCCGCGAAAGTGATCGATGAGATAAGCACAGACCATGAAGTCATTGGTCACTATCATCAGATCTTCCCGCGCTGCCAGTTCACGGGCCAGTTCGAGAGAGGTGGTGCCGGCGTCAAGATAGATGGTACGGCCTTCGGCAACTTGGGCGGCGGCGCTACGTGCAATAGCCAGCTTGGCCTCTTGCATCAAGCCACGTTTATCCGCATGGGTGGGTTCGCTCTTGATGCGCTGGGAGAGACTAACGCCTCCTGAGACGGAGAGAACTCGCCCTTTTTCTTCCAGTTTCTGGATATCGCGTCTGATGGTCATGTGGGAGACCTCCAGCCGCTCAGTCAACTCCGTGATGCTGATAGCACCACGTTCGGCCAGCAGGTGCAGGATCTGTTGTTGTCTTTCTACGGGGATCATGGGCAATCCGTAACGATAAAACGATATCTCATATTATCCCATCAGGACGGGAAATTTTGATAAAAAACCGTATTTCTGTTTGTGATTCACGTAAATTCACAGTCATAGGCTATTTAAGCCATCATTTCTCTATCAAAACCGCAATTATCACAAAATTTAACATGTAGGCAGTTAAAAAATGTGATCTCCGCTTGATATTTCGCTACAGTAAAACCTTACTATCGACACATTCGTTGGAATTGAGGAATAGACAGATGAATAGACCTTACCACGTAGCCGTCATCGGCTTAGGGGCCATGGGTATGGGAGCCGCTCGCTCCTGCCTGCGGGCCGGGCTTGCCACTTATGGCGTTGATCTTTCGGCGAAAGCCCGTGAACAGTTGCAAAGTGCCGGTGCGACAGCGGTCGTGGATGATGCCCGCCCCTTGGCGGAGACGCTGGATGCAGTCCTGCTGCTGGTGGTCAACGCCGCTCAGGTACGCCAGATCCTATTTGGTGACAATGGCCTGGCTACTCACCTCAAACCAGGAACCGGCGTCATGATCTCTTCCACCATTGCCGCCGACGACGCAGCTGCTTTGGCCCGTGAACTAACCGCCTTGGGTCTGCTGATGCTGGATGCTCCCGTTTCTGGTGGTGCAGTTAAGGCCGAGTCCGGTGAAATGACGGTTATGGCGGCTGGCTGCGATGAAGCCTTCGAACGCTTGCAGCCGGTGCTTGATGCCGTGGCTGGTAAGGTCTATCGAGTCGGCAGTGAGCCGGGACAAGGGAGCACGGTGAAGATCATCCATCAATTGCTGGCTGGGGTGCACATTGCGGTGGCCGCTGAAGCCATGGCGCTGGCAAGCCGAGCAGATATCTCTCTCGATTTGATGTATGACGTGGTGACTCACGCTGCTGGTAACTCTTGGATGTTCGAAAACCGTATGGCACGAGTACTGACAGGTGACTATCAGGCCCGCTCTGCGGTTGACATTTTCGTCAAGGATCTCAATCTGGTGGCCGATACTGCACGGGATCTGCATTTTCCGCTGCCGCTGGCGAGTACGGCACTTAACATGTTCCTCGCCGCCAGCAACGCCGGTTACGGCAAAGAAGACGATAGCGCGGTCATCAAGATTTTTGATGGTATTACCTTGCCAAACAGCGAGGGCACCGCATGAAACTGGGCGTAATTGCAGATGATTTCACCGGAGCCACAGACATCGCCGGTTTTCTGGTAGAAAACGGCTTGGCGACGATTCAGTTTTCTGGCATCCCAGCAGAAGCCGATCTGACAGGCGTTGATGCGGTGGTGATCAGCCTCAAGAGTCGTTCCTGTCCAGCCCACGAGGCGGTACACGACTCCTTGGCTGCCCTCGAGTGGCTCAAGGCGCGGGGTTGCCCACGCATCTATCAGAAATATTGTTCCACCTTCGACAGCACGGCGGCTGGCAACATCGGCCCAGTCACTGATGCCTTATTGGATGCACTGGACTGTCAGTTTACTCTGATCTGCCCAGCACTGCCGGTTAACGGCCGTACTGTTTATCAGGGCAACCTGTTTGTCGGCAGCCAGCCATTGTCCGAGTCCGGCATGCGCCATCACCCCATCACCCCCATGACTGACAGCAACCTGCTGAGATTGATGGAGGCTCAAACTCAAGGGCGAGCTGGTCTGGTTCCCTTTACTACCATCGCTCAGGGGCCTCAGGCCATTGAACAGGCTTTTGAGCAGTTGGCTGCTGAAGGGGTGCGCTACGCGGTGGTTGATACTCTCACCGAACAGCACCTACTGGATATTGCCGCCGCCGCCATCGACATGCCATTGGTGACCGGCGGTTCTGGGCTGGCTATTGGTTTGGCGCGGTTGTTGAGTAGCGGCAACCAGGCCGCAGCGCGTCAGGCGGGTCGTCCGCTTGGTAAACGGGCTGTAGTACTGTCCGGTTCTTGCTCCGAAATGACTAACCGCCAGGTCGCTTGTTATCGGGCAACGGCACCGTCATTGGCCCTTGATGTATCGGCCTGCCTGCATCGCTCCGATTACCCCGCTGAGTTGGCTGGTTGGGTATTGAGCCAGTCAGTGACTCCGGCACCGATGATCCACGCCACCACTAGCCCGTCCGAACTTGCTGCCATTCAGGCTCGTTATGGACGAGAGGCGGCGAGTGAGGCGGTAGAACACTGTTTTGCCCAAGTGGCCGTGCTGCTGCGAGATGCCGGTGTGGATAGCTTTATCATCGCTGGCGGCGAAACATCGAGCCGGATCACTCAGGCGCTTGGCATCGCCGCTTTCCATATTGGCCCCCAGATAGCCCCTGGTGTTCCATGGGTGAGGGCGACTGATGCCCCTCTGTCACTGGCCCTTAAATCAGGCAATTTTGGTGATGAGACGTTCTTCAGCCGAGCACAGGAGTTTTTTCATGACTGAACAGGCCTTGCGCGACACGATGGTGATGCTAGGCGCATCCCTCTTTGAGCGTGGTTATGCGACTGGCGGTGCGGGTAACCTCTCGGCCAAATTACCCGATGGCACCTTGCTCGCCACGCCGACTGGCTCTTGCCTCGGTCGACTCGATCCGACACGCCTCTCGACAGTGAGCATGAGTGGTGAGCACTTGGGCGGCGATCGTCCCTCCAAAGAGGTGTCCTTCCACCTGGCCATCTATCATAACAACCCCGCTTGCCAAGCAGTGGTTCATCTCCATAGCACCTATCTGACCGCCATCTCCTGCCTAGAGGGATTGGACCCAGCTAACGTGATCCGCCCCTTCACGCCTTATTACGTGATGCGGGTCGGCCAGTTGCCACTCATCCCCTACTACAAACCGGGGGATGCCCGTATCGCCGAGGAGCTAGGGCGCCGTGCCGCTGATGGCAACGCCTTCTTGCTGGCGAACCACGGCCCGGTGGTAACCGGCAAAAATTTGATTGATGCAGTTAACAACATGGAGGAGTTGGAGGAGACGGCCCGCCTCTCTCTACTGCTGCAAGGCCAGCAGATCCGTTATTTGAGTGAGCCTGAGATCAATGAATTGAGGAAGCTGAAACCATGAGCAAGTTTGCCGCCAATCTGACCATGTTATTTACCGAACTGCCTTTTCTGGAGCGTTTTGCCGCCGCCCGCCAAGCTGGCTTCGACGCAGTTGAGTTTCTGTTTCCCTATCAGTGGCCAGCCGCCGAATTAGCCCAGCAGTTGCAGCAGTACGGCCTTAGCCAAGCGCTGTTCAATATGCCTCCGGGTGACTGGGCGGCAGGGGAGCGCGGCATGGCCGCCATCCCAGGGCGGGAAGCGGAATTTCGTGCCCACTTACCGACCGTGCGCGACTACGCCCGTGCCTTAGGTTGTACCAAGGTGCATGCCATGAGTGGCATCGTCGATACAGCCTACAACCTGGCAGCTCACCGGCAGACCTTGATCGACAACATCCGTTTTGCGGCCGATTTTCTGGCGGAAGACGGCATCAAAGTGTTGCTTGAGCCACTCAACGATAGGGACGTACCTGGCTATTTTCTGTCCCACCAACTTGATGCCTTAGCGCTGGTGCAGGAGATAGACCGGCCCAACGTGGCCGTGCAGCTTGATCTCTATCACGCGCAGATCATGGACGGTGACTTGACTCGCCTCATTGGCAAGTTGGGGCCGGCTATTGGCCATGTTCAGATAGCCTCAGTGCCTGATCGTCATGAACCGGACGAGGGGGAGATAGCCTATCCGCACTTGTTCAAGGTACTGGCGCAGGTGGGCTACCACGACTGGATCGGTTGTGAATATAACCCCAGAGGCAATACCCAAGAAGGTCTGTCCTGGCTGAGACAGCAATAACCACCCTACACACGCACGATTCCGAGGATAGCAAGATGCAGATCATCATTACTGGCGGAGGCGGTTTTCTGGGACAGAAACTCGCCCATGCCCTATTGCACAGTTCTCTCCCTTTCAGCGAATTGCTGTTGGTAGACATCCAGGCACCGCAGGCTCTAGCCGATCCTCGTGTGCGTTGCTTACAGGCGGATCTCACCGCGCCGGGGGTAGCGGATTCGCTGATCAGCGAACGCACCAGCATTGTTTATCACCTGGCGGCTATCGTTAGCAGCCACGCTGAACAGGATTTTGACCTT
The DNA here is from genome assembly GCF_057180565.1 of Serratia sp. HNCC26DJ244. Taxonomy (NCBI): domain Bacteria; kingdom Pseudomonadati; phylum Pseudomonadota; class Gammaproteobacteria; order Enterobacterales; family Yersiniaceae; genus Serratia; species Serratia sp. HNCC26DJ244. Next base: position 79,464 of record NZ_JBXUGO010000017.1, read on the forward strand.
GGCTGGCGGGTTAATCTGGACACTACCCGCAGCCTGCTTGAAGCATGTCGTCATGCACGAACGGGTATTCGCTTTGTCTTTACCAGTTCCCTTGCTGTTTACGGTGGACCGTTGCCTGAAGTGGTCAACGACAGCACGGCGCTCACGCCCACTTCCTCTTATGGCACGCAAAAGGCGATGGGAGAGCTTTTGGTCAACGATTACAGCCGCAAGGGATTTGTCGATGGGCTGGTGCTTCGTTTACCCACCATCTGCGTGCGGCCGGGCAAACCAAACCGGGCTGCCTCGTCGTTTGTCAGTAGCATCATCCGCGAGCCTCTACAGGGGGAGCAAGCGATCTGCCCAGTGAGCCAGGAACTGCGTCTCTGGCTCTCAAGCCCCGCCACCGTGGTGCACAACTTCCTGTTGGCGGCCACACTGCCCAAAGGAGATGGTCGTAGCATCAACCTGCCGGGTATCAGCGTCACTGTCGGTGACATGCTGACTGCGTTGACTCAGGCCGGAGGGCAGGCAGCCGGTGATCGGGTCAGCTTTTCTCCAGACCCAGCCATTGAACGCATCGTTGCCAGTTGGCCTGGGCGCATAGATAACCACCGAGCACTCGAGGCTGGTTTCATCGCAGACAAGACGTTTGCTGGGATCATCGACAGTTTCATGACCCACGACATGCAGGAGGCATCATGAGCTCTATTCCAACGCCTATCATCGGACTGATCATTGCGGTCTTTGTCTTGGTATTCTTGGTAGTTCGCACCCGAGTCCATGCGCTGATCGCTATGTTGATCGCGGCTTGCATCGCCGGCCTTACCGGGGGCATGAGTGTCGACAAGACGCTCTCTGTCATCACTGCGGGCTTTGGTTCTACCCTAGGCAGTATTGGTCTGGTTATTGGCCTCGGGGTGATGATGGGGCGTCTGCTGGAGGTATCGGGTGCTGCCGAGCAGATCGCCTACAGCTTCATCAAGTGGCTTGGTAAACGACGCGAGGAGTGGGCTCTGGCCATTACTGGCTACATTGTCAGCATCCCCATCTTCGTGGATTCCGCTTTCGTTATCCTTTATCCGGTGGCCAAAGCGTTGGCAAAAAGCGGTAAACGCTCCCTGCTCACCCTCGGGGTGGCGTTGGCGGGGGGGCTGGTGGTGACTCACCATACGGTACCACCTACCCCCGGGCCTCTTGGCGTCGCGGGTCTGTTTGACGTGAATATCGGTTCTATGTTGTTGATGGGTATGGCCTTGGCGGTGCCCTGTGTGCTCGGTATTGTTTTATATGCTCAGTGGCTCGACAAGAAGTATCCGGAATTTGGTCAGCAGATGCAAAAAGAGCCGGATGAGCTGCAAGCTACCTTTGATCAATATCTCAAGGAGAAAGAGAACAAGCCATTACCGAGCCTGAGCCTGTCACTGCTGCCGATATTGCTGCCGATCGGGCTCATATTTCTTAATGCCATCTGTATCACGTTGGGCAAATTGGGGTGGATGGGTGATTTAGCGTCAAACCCGGTGGTTCAGGTTATCACCTTTATCGGCAACCCTATTATTGCGCTTGCCATCAGTGTGCTGCTGGCTATCTATACGCTGGTACCGCATATGGATCGCCACACCACTGCCGCGCGTCTGGAAGAGGGGCTGCAATCGGCCGGTATCATACTCCTGGTTACCGGTGCTGGTGGTGCCTTGGGTGCCGTACTGCGTGACAGTGGTGCGGGCAAGCAGTTGGCCGAGCAGATCGCCCTACTGCCCATCTCACCGATCCTTATTCCCTTCATCGTCTCGACCCTGGTACGCCTTATCCAGGGGTCGGGCACTGTGGCCATGGTGACCGCTGCCTCTATCTCGGCACCTATCTTGGCTCAGATCCCAGGGGTCAATATGCTGCTGGCTGCCCAGGCTGCCACCATGGGCTCGCTCTTCTTCGGCTACTTTAATGACAGCCTGTTCTGGGTAGTTAATCGCATGATGGGGATCTCTGACGTCAAGCAGCAGATGGTGGTTTGGTCCATCCCCACGACTATCGCTTGGGCTATTGGTGGCACTAGCGTGGCGCTGCTTAATCTGCTGTTCGGCTCAGGCGGTACCTGGCTTGACCCCGTCTTGCCGCTGTTGGTGTTGGCACTCATCATCTGGGGGGTACGCCGCCAGCAGCTTCCGACACCTATCGAGACCGCGCCTGACAATAACTAGAGAGAGATTTAAGCAAGCAGAAATAACAAGCAGAAATAACAACCAGAAATAACGAGAAAAAGAGAGTGGGTCTAACAGGCCTGCTCTCTTTCTCAATGAGTGCTTTTTAATCAATTTGAGTTGTTTTGAGTAGAAGTCAGCTTTTATATTACAGGGGCACTTTAAGCTATTCGGTAATCATTGACGATAGAGTGCGGATTTGATCACGTTTTGGTATTTCCTTGCTGATTTCTATTTATTTATTTCTTTGGTGATGTTAGTTTTCTTATAAGTGGATTGTCACTGTTATTTTACATCTCATTATTTAAGTGTCAGCAGGTGACGGGTGCGAATAAATGCATCTAACGCCCAGACTACTTGAAATATGCAGAGTATAAACAGGCAAAACCCAAACCCGATGGCAGTTAACTGTTATGGGTTTGGGTTTTTTATTGCCCAAAAAAAGGGGTAATCCACCGCTGGTGAATTGTTTTGATGTTATTAATAGATTATCGACATAAATATAATTCTTGTATTTGTATATATGAAACTTATTGTTTTGCGTGATAACTTTCAAAAAGGAATATGAAATGAAATTTAAAACCTGGTTGTTGGCTTCAATGCTTTCTCTCTCTTCTTTCTCGGCATTCCCTGTTTTGGCAACAGAAAATGACAGTATAAATATCTATTTTGCGCGTCATGGTAAAACCATTCTGAATACCTACGATAAAGTACAAGGGTGGTCAGACTCACCGTTGACATCAGACGGTGTTGAAACTGCCCGTTATTTGGGCGCCGGGTTGAAAGGGATCCCCTTTGACAGCTATTACACCAGTGATGCAGGGCGCCAGCGGGAAACGATGCAGGTGATCCTGCAAGAGACGGGTAAGTCAGCGGTTAAGGTCACGGAACTCCCCGGCTTGCGTGAGATGTTCTTTGGTGGTTTTGAGGGCACGCCGAATAAATATATGTGGGATTTTGCGGCTAAACGTGCCGGTATGGCCTCCTCTGAGGTTTTGTTTAAACAAATTGCTGAGGGGAAAGTCGATCTTGTCACGATGGTTAATGTCATCAGCCAAAGTGATGAAAAAAAAGAAGCAGAGAGTGCATTGCAGGTGAAAACACGTATGAAAGGTGCAATGGATACCATGGTACAGAATGCTTTAAAGAATGAGGATAAAAATATTCTCTCGGTCTCATCAGGGCTATCCATGCTGATGATGCTTTCTGATATGACCGACAGTCCAAACAAAAATAAACCGTTGAAAAATGCTGCAGTAGTAAAAATAACCTATAAGGATGGTAAATATACTGTGGTTGATATTGGTGATATGAGTTATGTCGCTAAAGGGAAAGAGATCATAAATAAAAAATAATTATACTTTCAATGGCTTTATCTGCAGGTTACAGGGGAATAATTTGAATGCTACTGACAATGACTCCGATAGCGGCGGAGTTCAGGGTGAACTATTCATGCTCTAAATAATTCAAACCACTTGAATAATGACGAGCAGAACCAAAAAACGCCAACACCACCGCAGTTTGAATGAAAATGAGAGTCCCCCTCTGAAGGGGGAACGATACTATTTCAGTGGATGAAAAAATGAAGAAATATACTTTATGTTGTTCTATTGCTATATCACTATTATCAAATCATGTGCAGGCAAAAAATGAAAATGCCCTCACATCACCACTTTTTACTTCGCCATTTTTTACTGATAGTCAGGCGCAATTATCATTGAGAAATGAGTTTAGATATCTCAAGGAAGATGCCACCGACCAGAAGAAAGTCCATAGTGCTTGGGGGCAAGGTTTCGCACTGGGTTATCAATCCGGCTATTGGGCCGATATGATCGGTATCAATGTTGATTATTACGGCGCGGTAAAACTGGGGGCTAGCGATTATTTTGATTCCCGAGGGGTGTTATACAACAATGGCTCAGGTAATAACAAAGATAATGCGACGGGCTTTAGCAAATTTGGTCAGCGTTATATCAAGCTGAAAGGAGACGTCGTTGGTGTGGCGCTGAATGCTCAAGGGGGCTGGCAAACGCTACGTAACTATGGCGTTATCACTAACTCGACCCGGTTATCTCCTACCAGCTATCTGGGGTGGTCGGGTGGGATGGAAGGCGGCGGGTTCTCCTTGCGCGGGGCTTATGTGGAACGCACCATGGCGCGTAATTCCCCTGATAGTCTGCGGTTACAAACCAACGAGGGCCGCTATATCAATCATCTCGCCACTGGTGAATTGGGCTATAAGAGTCAACCGTTTAACGGTCAACTGGCTTATGGTGAGTCGCAGAATTATTTGCGCCGCCAGATCCTGAAAGTCGCCTTTAACCCGGTTGAGAAACTTAGCCTGGGTAGTCAGATTTATACCACTCAGGCGCTGGATGATTATAAATCTATGGCACTGAACCGGCGTAATTTCGACAATAATGCCAACCACTATGCCTTTGATGCTAAATGGCAGGAGCCACTTTGGAGTCTTAAGCTGGGTGTTTCTCACACCCGTGCACCTAAAGGTGGGGGGGAGCTTGGGTCTTATCCGCGACATATGACCAGGGACTCACGAGGAAACTTTACCTCCATGGCTTATTCTGGTGAAGACTATATGCGAGATGGTGAAACTATGCTGGCAGCCTGGGCTGAGTACCGAATCACCCCGGAGTTGACGGCGGGTTTGACGGGTAACGCCGCTCAGTTCAGCTACCAAGGCGTTGCGGTGCGCACCGGGGAAATCAACGTCTTTGGTCGCTGGGATCCTTCTCATCCCACGCTGAAGAACTTGACGGTGTTTGCGATGGTGGGGCCGGGGTGGTCCTATAAAAATCGCAGTAAAACACCGGTGATATCCGATGGTCAGTATCAGACATCCCACTCACTAGGGGCGCAATTTATCGCCGAGTATCGTTTCAAACTGTTCTAACCCATCTTAATTAGCGCGGTGACTGAGCAGGTTACCGCGCGCTCCTCTAAGCAGGTGTCCGCAACTCATTCAATAACCGTCAATAATACCCTCACTTGCGTGGGGACGAGGATTAATGAAAACTGACTGGACATCCATACAGTCTCCCTTTAACGTGGCGGGTAATCAGTGCGAAGGCGCTATACCTTGGTTTATTTAAGTTATAGCCAGGTGCTTTCGCCGCTTGAATGAATCTGGGTATCACCCGCGATATAAAAGGGGGCAAGTTGGAAATCACGTTGGTTTACGCTATGGGTGGCGTTGTTTTTGGCCTACTGATCGGGGGGGTGATCGCGAGTTGGCGTGGGCAACAGCAGCGAGCGTTGCATGAAACTGATAGGCGATTGTTGGAGCAATCCTTGCAGCAAGCGCAGCTTGAAACCACCTCTAGCCAAGAGACAGTGCGGCGCTATGAACAGCAATTACGGCAAAATGATCTGGAACTGCGTGCACTACATAGCCAATTGGCCGCCGGGCAGGAAAGGTTGCAGCACCTCAATCACTGGCGTAATCAATGTGAACAATTAGATCAGGCGTTGCGCGCCCAACGTGAAATCAATAGTACACAAGAGGCGAAACTGCGTGAAGCGACGGTTCGTTGGGAAGAGACACGTATTGCTGCAGAAGAGAAACAGCGGTTATTAATCAGCAGTGAACAGCGGTTGACGACGCAATTTGAAAACCTGGCCAATCGTATCTTTGAAAGCAGTGGTCGTAAGGTCGATGAACAAAACCGGCAAAGTCTGGATCGTCTGCTGTTACCGTTACGCGAACAGTTGGATGGTTTTCGCCGCCAGGTACAAGATAGTTTCGGCCAGGAAGCTCGCGAGCGTCATACATTGACCCATGAAATACGTAATCTACAGCAATTGAATGCGCAGATGGCGCGTGAAGCGATCAACCTGACCAAGGCACTGAAGGGGGATAACAAAATTCAGGGTAACTGGGGGGAAGTGGTCTTGGGCCGGGTGCTGGAAGCCTCCGGATTGCGTGAAGGGCATGAGTATCAAACTCAGGTCAATGTGCGCTTGGATCACCAAAGCCGTCTGCAGCCCGACGTCATTGTGCGTTTGCCGCAAGGTAAAGATGTGGTGATTGATGCCAAGATGTCACTGGTGGCTTATGAGCGGTACTTCAATAGCGATGATGATAGCGAACGGGAAGTCGCATTGAGCGAACATATTGCTTCTCTGCGCGGGCATATTCGTCAATTGGGGCACAAGGACTACCAGCAACTACCTGGCTTGCGCTCACTGGATTATGTGCTGATGTTTATCCCATTGGAGCCCGCATTCCTGTTGGCTATTGATCGTGAACCGGAATTGATTAGCGAAGCCTTGAAGCACAATATTATGTTGGTTAGCCCAACCACGTTGCTGGTGGCATTGCGAACCATTACCAACCTGTGGCGTTATGAACACCAAAGCCAGAATGCCCAGCGTATCGCCGATCGCGCAGCTCGGTTGTACGACAAGATGCGTCTGTTTGTTGATGATATGTCGGCGCTGGGGCAAAGCCTGGATAAAGCGCAAAGTAGTTATCATCAGGCGATGAATAAACTGAGTTCGGGGCGTGGTAATCTTATCGGCCAGATAGAGAGCTTCCGAGCTCTGGGGGTGGAGGTCAAACGGCCCATTAACCCGCAATTGGCCCAACGGGCCCATGCCCAGTATGAGGATCCTCCCGCCGAGTCAGAAGAGAATATGGCTGAATTATCGGTGGTTAAAGAGGGTGAACACCGGGCAGAACAACCTGGCTCATCGGCAGGGTGATGCGGTGAGAAAGTGGGGTATTGCGTGGCTTTCTGGTACACTCTCGACACTAAATTGACGTAATAGCAGGCAAGACAATGGTAGATCAAACGCAGGAAACCACCGACTTTGGCTTTCATACTGTCGCCAGAGCTGAAAAACAGGCCATGGTGGCCAAGGTTTTTCATTCGGTAGCAGCAAAGTATGATGTGATGAACGACTTAATGTCGTTCGGTATCCACCGTGTCTGGAAGCGTTTTACCATTGATTGTAGCGGCGTACGCCGTGGTCAGCGGGTGTTGGATCTGGCCGGGGGCACCGGTGATCTGGCCGCTAAGTTTTCCCGCATGGTGGGGGAACAGGGGCAGGTGATTCTGGCTGATATCAACGACTCGATGCTTAAGATGGGGCGCGAAAAACTGCGTGACCAGGGTATCGTCGGTAATATCAGCTATGTACAGGCCAATGCGGAAGCACTCCCTTTCCCCGATAATTATTTCGACTGTATTACCATCTCTTTTGGCTTGCGTAATGTCACTGATAAAGACAAGGCGTTGCGTTCCATGTTTCGCGTACTCAAGCCGGGTGGCCGCTTGTTGGTATTGGAGTTCTCCAAGCCGCTGTTGGAACCCTTGAGTAAAGTCTACGATGCCTATTCATTCCATATCCTGCCGAAAATTGGTGAGCTGGTGGTGAAAGATCCAGAGAGTTACCGTTATTTGGCAGAGTCGATTCGTATGCATCCGGATCAGGAAACGTTAAAGGGAATGATGAGCGACGCCGGTTTCGACAACGTGACCTATTTCAACTTGACCGGTGGGATTGTTGCGTTACATCGGGGATACAAGTTCTGATATGGAAATGCTGATGTTGCTCACCCCGCTACTGACCGGACTATTGGAAACGTCGCTCAATAGTTTGTTGTTTCGCGACCGCAGCATGAAAGCGGCTCGCCAGCGGCTGGTGGGTAAAGTATTACGTATTGAGTTACAACAACTCTCTTCACCCTTGGTGCTGGTATTTAGCGAGCAGTGTGTGGATGTATTGGGCGAATCGGAAGAGGTTGCTGACTGTACGCTGAAAACCAGCATACCGGTGTTGATGAAACTGCGTGATCGCCAACAACTTTCCCCGCTGATACGCAGTGGTGAACTGATTGTCGACGGTGACATTCAGGTGGTGCAGCAACTGGTGGGGTTGCTCGATCTGGCTGAATGGGACCCAGCGGAGTGGCTGGCACCCTATGTGGGGGACATTGCAGCAGAGAGCCTTGGCCAAGCGGTCAGTAAAGTGGCCGGTTTACTCAAATCAGGCTGGCATAACCAGCAAGCCTATGTGGCACAAACTCTGACGGAAGAGTGGCGCATTGCCCCAGGAGCACTTGAAGTGGTGTGGTTTAATGAAGAGGTTGATACGGTGGCCCGCCATGTGGATGCACTGATTGCTCGTATAGATAAGTTGGAGGGTAAGCGATGACGCCTGGCGAAATCTGCCGCCTTTACCTGATCGTCAGCGTTTTTCTTAGCTATGGTCTGGATGAGTTGATCCCCAAAATACGTTTAACACTGCCGTTGCGTATAGGGCGCCGCCTGCTGTTCTGGATGCCAAACCGCCATAAAGATAAAACGTTGGGTGAACGCTTGCGTTTGGCTTTACAAGAGCTGGGCCCGGTGTGGATCAAGTTTGGTCAGATGATGTCGACGCGTCGTGATCTGTTCCCACCCCATATTGCTGATCAACTGACCCTATTGCAGGATCGCGTCGCACCTTTTGATGGCAATTTGGCGCGACAATATATCGAACAGGCGATGGGCGGCCCCCTGGAAACCTGGTTTGATGATTTTGACCAACAAGCGTTGGCCTCTGCTTCCATTGCGCAAGTGCACACCGCGCGCTTGAAAAGTACCGGGAAAGAGGTGGTGTTGAAAGTGATCCGTCCTGATATCAGGCCGATTATCAACGCCGATGTGCGCCTGATGTATCGACTGGCGGATTGGGTGCCGATACTGCTGTCCGATGGTCGCCGCCTGCGCCCACGTGAGGTGGTACGCGAATATGAAAAGACTTTGCTGGACGAATTGAACCTGATGCGCGAAGCGGCAAACGCCATTCAATTACGCCGTAATTTTGATGGTAGCCCGATGCTGTATATCCCCGAAGTCTACGCGGATTACTGCCGTGAAAGCGTCTTGGTGATGGAGCGGATTTACGGTATCCCAGTGTCAGATATTGCGGCCCTTGAACAGCAGAACACCAATATGAAACTGCTGGCAGAACGTGGGGTGCAGGTATTCTTTACTCAAGTATTTCGCGACAGTTTCTTTCATGCCGATATGCATCCGGGCAATATTTTTGTCAGCCATGAACATCCGGAAGATCCGCTCTACATTGGTATCGACTTTGGCATTGTCGGTTCCTTGAACAAGGAGGATAAACGTTATTTGGCAGAGAACTTTATCGCCTTCTTTAACCGTGATTATCGCAAGGTTGCCGAGTTGCATGTTGATTCCGGTTGGGTGCCCCATGAGACCAATGTGGAAGATTTTGAGTTTGCTATCCGTACGGTCTGCGAGCCGATTTTTGAAAAGCCTTTGTCGGAGATCTCATTCGGTAATGTGCTGCTGAATTTATTCAATACCGCGCGCCGCTTCAATATGGAAGTGCAACCGCAACTGGTGTTGTTACAAAAGACCCTGTTGTATGTTGAGGGCCTGGGTCGCCAGCTTTATCCTCAGTTGGACCTGTGGACCACCGCCAAGCCATTTCTGGAAAGTTGGATGCGGGACCAGGTCGGTATTCCAGCCATACTGCGGGCGTTGAAAGAAAAGGCCCCATTCTGGGCTGAGAAACTGCCGGAGCTACCTGAATTGTTCTATGATGGACTACAGCAACATAAACGGTTACAACAAAGTGTTGAGCAGCTTGCAGGCCAGTTGCAGGCTCATCGGGTTCGCCAAGGTCAATCACGTTATTTATTTGGTGTTGGCGCTACACTGCTAATCAGTGGTACGATTTTATTGTTGGGGGGCGTTGAGGTCTTTCCGCCCTGGCTGATGGCTTCGGGTGTTGTCGCCTGGGTTATCGGTTGGAAACGAACCCGATAACCTAACGAAAATAGCTTTACGCTCTCAGTAATGAGTGTTGCAGCCAACACCGCTGCAGTTTGAATGGCGACGGGTATATACCCTAAGTTCATTCAAGTTGCAGGTAGGCGGCAAACGAGAGAGCCCCGATGAGCTTACATGGGTAAGTGATTCGGGTGAACGAGAACAGCCAACACCGCTGCGGTTTGAATGGCGACGGGTATAACTCTTTTTATCTTGAGGTAATGACGATGGGTGGTATTAGTATTTGGCAATTGTTGATCATCGCGGTGATCGTGGTGCTGTTGTTTGGTACCAATAAACTCCGGACTCTCGGTTCCGACCTCGGTGCATCAATCAAAGGCTTTAAAAAAGCGATTGGTGACGATACAACACCGCCTGCCAATACAACTGAAAAAGACAGCCATGATGCTGACTTTACGGCCAAGCCGATCACTGATAAGCAGCCGGAAGTGAAAGCTGAAGAGTCGAAGAATAAAGAGCAGGTATAAACCGTGTTTGACATTGGGTTTAGTGAACTGCTGCTGGTACTGATCATTGGTCTGGTGGTATTGGGTCCTGAACGCTTACCTGTGGCGGTTAAAACCGTTGCGGGTTGGATCCGTGCGTTACGCTCTCTGGCCGCCTCAGTGCAGAATGAGCTTTCGCAAGAATTGAAACTGCAGGAGTTGCAGGACAGTCTCAAGAAAGTAGAGAAGGCAGGCTTGCAGAATTTGACGCCGGAACTTAAAGCGTCGATGGAAGAATTGAAAGAGGCGGCAGAATCGCTTCAACGCTCTTACCACACTGATAACAATGAAGCACCGCATACCATTCATAACCCGCAGGCAGTCGATCCTGAGGCCATCCATGATGGTGTGAATTTAGCCGAAGGGGTCAAGGCCTCTTCGACAGCAACACCGGTGGAGGGAGTGACGTCAACAGAGACAGCCCCCTCAGCCGTTCCGTCGGAAGGCCCTGCAATGCAGGCCATTCAGCAGCCGGTGGCTGATACCCCCCCTGCCTCTCAACAACCTCGTGGCGAACGTTAAAACATGACCGTTGAAGATACTCAACCGTTGATCAGTCATTTGATCGAACTGCGTAAGCGATTGTTGAATTCGATCATCAGCGTTCTGGTGGTCTTTCTGGTGTTGGTGTTTTTTGCCAACGACATTTACCAGTTGGTGTCTGCACCCCTGATTAAGCAAATGCCTGCTGGGGCGAGTATGATTGCCACTGATGTGGCGTCACCGTTTTTTACCCCAATCAAGTTGACGATGATGGTTTCGGTTATTTTCGCCGCGCCAATCATTCTGTATCAGGTCTGGGCGTTTATAGCCCCCGCCTTGTATCAGCATGAACGTCGTATGATGATGCCGTTATTGGTATCCAGCAGCTTGTTATTTTATTTGGGAATGGCATTCGCCTATTTTATCGTCTTCCCGCTGGCGTTTGGCTTCTTTGCCAAGACCGCTCCCGCTGGCGTTTTGATTGCCACCGATATCAGTAATTACCTTAGTTTTGTCATGGCGCTGTTTATGGCCTTTGGCATCGCCTTTGAAGTGCCGGTCGCGATTATTCTGCTGTGTTGGAGTGGCGTGACCACACCTGAAGACCTGAGAAAAAAACGGCCGTATGTGCTGGTCGGTGCTTTCGTCGTTGGTATGCTATTGACGCCACCGGATGTGTTTTCGCAAACCTTGCTGGCTATCCCAATGTATCTGCTATTTGAGGTTGGTGTGTTCTGTGCCCGCTTTTATGTCGGGAAACGGCGTAACCCCGCAGAAGAAGATGAAGGCGAAGAACCGCCAGCAGCCTGATATCTGAGCCGCCCTGATGGGCGGTTTTGCTTTGGAAAAATCATGTTTGATATTGGTGTTAATCTTACCAGTTCACAATTTGCCAAAGATGCTCCACAGGTGGTTGAAGATGCCCGCAGTGCGGGGGTTACCGGTATGCTGATTACCGGGACCAATGCACCGCAAAGTGCTAAAGCCAGCCTGATGGCGCAGCTATACCCTGGCTATTGTTGGTCTACTGCTGGTGTGCATCCCCATGATGCCAGTACATGGAACCCTGAGGTGGCACGGCAAATTTGCCAACTGGCCGAGCAGCCTGAAGTTGTGGCAATAGGCGAGTGTGGGCTGGATTTTAATCGCAACTTTTCTACCCCGGCGCAACAGGAAGCGGCATTCAGTGCCCAGTTAGCATTGGCGGCCGAGCTCAACTTACCGGTATTCCTGCATTGCCGTGAGGCACACGCACGTTTTGTTGCGTTGCTGGAGCCTTGGTTAGATAAACTGCCTGCCGCAGTGGTGCACTGCTTTACTGGTAGCGCCGAAGAATTGCGCAGCTGTTTAGCGTTGGGTCTGTCGATAGGCATTACGGGGTGGGTCTGTGATGAGCGTCGAGGGCTTGAATTGCGTGCCTTGTTGCCGCTTATTCCCGCTGAATGTTTGTTACTGGAAACAGATGCACCTTATTTACTGCCGCGGGATCTAAAGCCTAAACCCGCATCCCGCCGCAACGAACCGGGTTTTTTACCCCATATTGTTCAGCAGGTTGCTGCTTGGCGTGGTGAGGATCCAACGTGGTTAGGCAAGAAAACGGATGAGAACGCCCGCCGAGTATTCCGGCTGGGCTAAGTGAGGAGAAAAGTATGAGTTATGCATTTCCGGGTGCCTTTCCTGGTCGCCGTATGCGCCGTATGCGCCGTTATGATTTCAGCCGCCGCCTGATGGCAGAAAATCAGTTAACGGTTAATGATCTGATTTACCCGGTATTCGTGATGGAAGGGACCAATCGCCAAGAGGCGGTTGCCTCAATGCCAGGTGTTTCACGCATGACTATCGATCTCTTGCTCAAAGAAGCGGAAGCCTTGGTTAAACTGGGGGTGCCGGTACTCTCCTTGTTCCCAGTGATTGAACCGAGCTTGAAGTCACTGCAGGCAGAGGAAGCCTATAACCCGCAAGGTCTGGTACAGCGCACAGTGCGAGCATTGAAAGAGGCTGTTCCTGAGTTGGGCATACTGACCGATGTTGCCCTCGATCCCTATACCACTCATGGGCAGGATGGGGTGATCGACGAACATGGCTATGTGATCAACGATATCAGTAAAGACATTCTAGTACGCCAGGCACTCTCGCATGCGGAGGCAGGCGCAGAGATTGTTGCCCCGAGCGATATGATGGATGGCCGCATTGGGGCTATTCGTGACCAACTGGAATTACAAGGTTTGGTGAATACCCAGATTATGGCCTATTCAGCCAAATATGCTTCATGCTATTACGGCCCCTTCCGTGATGCGCTGGGCTCGAGTGGTAACCTCAAGGGCGGTAATAAAAAGACTTATCAGATGGACCCGGCTAACAGTGACGAAGCGCTACAGGAAATTGCTCAGGATCTGCAAGAAGGCGCAGACATGGTGATGGTAAAACCTGGAATGCCTTATCTTGATGTGGTTCATCGGGTAAAAGAGACCTTCGGAGTACCGACCTTTGCCTATCAGGTTTCTGGTGAATACGCGATGCATATGGCCGCGATCCAGAATGGTTGGCTACAGGAGCAACCGGCGATCATGGAGTCGCTGTTGTGCTTCAAGCGGGCAGGTGCCGATGGCGTACTCACTTATTTTGCTAAACGTGTCGCACAATGGTTGCATGACGATGCGATGCGTCGTTAATCGTTAACGTTAAGCAGGGAATATCTCGGCCGTCATTCATCCGCTACCGGGTGGATGGCGCCGGTGAGATTTTCTTGCTTGAAGGCGTTAGTGTTTTTGAAACGTTATAGCTTTTGAAACGTTATAATTTTTGAAATTGCCGGTTATCAATACTCTGGTTAATTTGCTTATTGACCAGATTCAGTAGCAGCATGGAGCGCGCCTCACCATCGGGTTCACTATAAATGGCGTATAGGCCCTCAAACATACCATTGGTAATCACCACTGCGTCGCCTGGCTGTGGTGTCTGCGGGTCAATAAAGTGTTCGCCGCTATATGCCTGTAGTTCCTCGACCACTTGCACGGGTATCTGAACGGGTAAGGCACCAAAACGCACAAAATGGCTTACGCCACGGGTGGCGCTGATGGTGGTGGTGTGAATGATTTCCGGATCGAACTCCACAAACAGATAATTGGGAAATAACGGTTCGCTGACAACAGTACGTTTGCCGCGAATAATTTTCTCCAACTTGATAATCGGGCTAAAGCAGCCAACGAGTTGTCGTACCAGATGTTCCTGCGCCCGTAACAATTGGCCGCGTTTACAATAAAGTAAATACCAAGATTTCATAGTTTCACACGCCTTTCTGCCAACGGCTAAGCATACCAAAATCCACTCGGGATACCTAAATAACCTGAGGGTCGGATGAAAATTCAGATAACTCCTTATTTCACCTGATTTGTAGGTGAAAAAATAAGCGGATTTAAACAGGGCTCCCCGCCTTGTAGCATTTCTATTTGATATTATTGTTTTTTTATTTCATGACCGAAGTGCAATATCTACAGTATAGTCGTTGCTTGAATGACGGTGGGGATAGCGAGTTTATGGGGGAGTCAGCGGAAAGTCACATATTTGTTTGCTCAGTTCAGGTATAACACTAGGCTTTAAATTTGTGGTTGTCACCGTATGGCAAGCGTACCCGATGCCCAATGTGACGTTATTCGCGTTCTTGAATCGAGAGGGAATATGGAACTTTTTTTGCTGAGTAATGGCAAGCTTTCCGCTGAAGCGGAGTTGCTCGGTTATGCCAAAAACCAACTGTTAGCAATGATTGCTCGCCGTCATATCACTTCTGCGGTATTTATTCCTTATGCCATGGTCCGTGGTGACCAACATCAGCGTGCTCAAGAGTTGGCCAATACGCTGGGTATCAAAGTGGATAACATTAATCACGCTGAGTCACCGGCAGAGGCGATAGCCCAGGCTGAATGTATTCTGGTTAGTGGGGGAAATACCTGGATACTCAACCAGATGCTGCATGAAAATGGTTTGATTGTGCCAATCCAACGAGCGGTGCGTGAACGCCATGTCCCTTATGTGGGTTGGAGTGCGGGTTGTAACGTGGCGACGCCGAGTATCCGTACCACCAACGATATGCCGGTGCGCAACAGTGTGGTTTTACCGGCGTTGGGGTTGTTCCCGGTACAGATTAACCCACACTATATTGATGCCCATATCAGCGGCCATTTGGGTGAGACGCGAGATGAGCGTCTGGCAGAGTTTTGTGCGATTAACCCCAGTGAGTCGGTGATAGCGCTGCGCGAAGGGAGCCTGTTACAGGTTTGTGGTAACGATTTGCATTATTTCAGTGCCAGAGAGCAGGGTTTCAAAGTCTTCCGTCACGGGGTAGAAACGCAGGAATATGCCGATACCTCGGCCTTGCGATCGTTGGTGCCATTCACTTGCTACTAACATGTTGACTTTTGTTTAACAAAATTGCAGCAGTAACTGAGAAGAGGCCTTATAATGCCTCTCTCACAGGTCATGATAAAGTTCAGCATGAAATACCGAGATTTACGCGACTTCCTCTCATTGCTGGAAAAGAGAGGGGAGCTAAAACGCATTAGCCAGCCGATTGATCCCTATCTGGAAATGACAGAAATTGCTGACCGCACGTTGCGTGCGGGCGGCCCGGCATTGTTGTTTGAAAATCCGAAGGGTTACGACATGCCAGTATTGTGCAATCTATTTGGTACGCCAAAGCGGGTTGCGATGGGGATGGGACAGGAAGACGTCAGCGCACTGCGTGAAGTGGGCCAGTTATTGGCGTTTCTCAAAGAGCCAGAACCACCTAAAGGTTTCCGTGACTTCTACGAGAAAGTGCCGAAATACAAGCAAGTGTTGAATATGCCCACCAAGGTACTGGGTTCTGCCCCGTGCCAGGAGCAGGTTTGGCAGGGTGAAGAAGTTGATCTTGCCCGTATTCCTGTGATGCATTGTTGGCCGGAAGACGTCGCACCTTTGGTCACCTGGGGGCTGACGGTAACGCGTGGGCCGCACAAAGAGCGCCAGAATCTGGGCATCTATCGTCAGCAGGTACTAGGCAAGAATAAGCTGATTATGCGCTGGCTCTCCCACCGTGGTGGTGCACTGGATTATCAGGAGTGGTGCCAAGCGCACCCGGGGGAGCGTTTCCCCGTTGCGGTTGCTCTGGGGGCTGACCCCGCCACGATTCTTGGGGCGGTGACACCGGTGCCAGATAATCTGTCTGAATATGCGTTCGCTGGTTTACTGCGCGGTAATCGGACGGAAGTGGTCAAATGCCTTTCTAATGATCTCGAAGTCCCGGCCAGTGCGGAAATTGTGCTGGAAGGTTATATCGAGCCCGGGGAAATGGCGGCAGAAGGCCCTTATGGTGACCATACTGGTTACTATAACGAAGTCGATCACTTCCCGGTATTGACCGTGACTCATATAACCCAGCGGCGTAATGCTATTTATCATTCAACTTATACCGGCCGCCCACCGGATGAGCCCGCAGTGATGGGTGTCGCCTTGAATGAAGTGTTTGTGCCGATACTGCAAAAACAGTTTCCGGAGATTGTTGATTTTTACCTGCCGCCGGAAGGTTGTTCCTATCGCTTGGCGGTGGTGACCATCAAAAAACAGTACGCCGGGCATGCTAAACGCGTCATGATGGGAGTATGGTCGTTCCTGCGTCAGTTTATGTACACCAAGTTTGTTATTGTATGTGACGATGACGTAAATGCTCGTGATTGGAATGATGTGATTTGGGCGATCACCACGAGGATGGATCCTGCAAGAGATACGGTATTGCTAGAGAATACACCGATCGATTATCTGGATTTTGCCTCGCCGGTTTCCGGTCTGGGGTCGAAGATGGGCCTGGATGCCACCAATAAATGGCCGGGAGAAACTCAGCGTGAGTGGGGCCGTCCGATTCAGATGGATGAGAAAGTGCGTGCGCGCATTGATGAAATCTGGGATGAGCTTGCCATATTCAGTGACAACGAACCGACGCTTTAGCATTAGGCTCTGTTCGCTGTCTGGTATTGATGACCCACAGAGGGAACTCATGACAATATTGAACTGCAAAGTGACCTCCGTCGAGGCCATTACTGATACCGTGTACCGGGTACGTTTAGTACCAGAAACCCCGTTTTCGTTCAAAGCCGGGCAATACTTGATGGTTGTGATGGACGAGCGTGACAAACGTCCGTTCTCTGTGGCCTCTACTCCGCAGCAACAAGAGTACATTGAGCTGCACATTGGTGCTTCAGAGCTTAATTTGTATGCGATGGCGGTCATGGACCGGGTGCTGAAAGAGCAAGCGATTACGGTTGATATTCCCCATGGTGATGCCTGGTTGCGTGAAGAGAGTCAACGCCCGTTGGTGCTGATTGCTGGTGGCACCGGATTCTCTTACGTGCGCTCCATTCTACTGACCGCCCTTGAACAGCAACCTGACCGTGATATCTCCATTTATTGGGGAGGGCGTGAGCTGAAGCATCTTTATGATCTGAGTGAGTTGGAAGCGCTCTCACAACAGTACCCGAACCTGAAGGTGATTCCGGTGGTCGAGCAGTCAGATGCTGGCTGGCATGGTCGCAGTGGTACCGTATTAAGTGCTGTCATGCAGGATTTCGGTTCATTGGCGGAGCATGACATCTATATCGCAGGTCGTTTTGAGATGGCGAAAATCGCCCGTGAGCTTTTTTGCGCTGAACGTGGTGCATTGGAAGCGCATATGTATGGTGATGCTTTTTCGTTTATCTAATATACCCGGCACCATTCAAACTGCAGGGTTGTTGGCTGCTTTCACTCACCCCAGTCACTTACTTGAGTAAGCTCCTGGGGACTCACTCAGTTGCCGCCTACCTGCAACTTGAATGAACTTGGGTATATACCCGGCACCATTCAAACTGCAGGCTGAAAAATCCCCGCTGACTAGCGGGGAAGGTAAGCAAACCGTCAAGATGCCCGCTTGGGGCTCCTCTCAGACGCGTTCAAATATCGTGGTAATGCCCTGACCTAGACCAATACACATCGTGGCCAGCCCGAACTGTGCATCACATCGTTCCATATTGTTCAGCAAGGTGGTCGAGATGCGAGCCCCAGAACAGCCTAATGGATGGCCAAGTGCAATGGCACCGCCGTTCAGGTTAACCTTGTCGTCTAGGCATTCCAGCAGCCCCAGATCTTTAATACAGGGCAGTGACTGGGCAGCAAAAGCTTCATTCAATTCAAATAGATCAATATCCTGAACATTCAGCCCCGCGCGTTTTAATGCCAGCTTACTGGCGGGGACCGGGCCATAACCCATCATTGACGGATCGCAGCCAACGACCGCCATTGAGCGGATACGTGCACGGGCTTTCAAACCGAGCATTTTAGCGCGCGACTCACTCATGACAAGCATGGCTGACGCCCCATCAGACAGGGCTGAAGAGCTCCCCGCCGTTACCGTACCGTTTACTGGATCGAACACAGTGGGGAGCGCGGCTAGATTGGCAACCGTGGTTTCCGGGCGGATAACTTCATCATAGTCATAAGCTATCATGACACCGTTAGCATCGTGGCCGAGGGTGGGCACAATTTCATGTTTAAAATAGCCTGATTGCGTTGCGGCATAAGCCCGTTGGTGGGAGCGAGCGGCAAATTGATCCTGCATCTCTCGGCTGATGTGGTGCATTTTGGCTAATAGTTCTGCGGTTAGGCCCATCATTCCGGCGGCTTTTGCTACGTTGCGGCTTAAATTTGGGTTGAAATCCACACCATGGTTCATGGGGACATGGCCCATATGCTCTACACCGCCAATCAGACTGATATGCGCGTCACCGACCATGATCATGCGAGCTGCGTCATGTAAAGCTTGCATGGAGGAACCGCATAAACGGTTCACCGTCACAGCCGGGACACTATGCGGGATCTCCGCTAACAGCGAGGCGTTACGGGCGATATTAAAGCCCTGTTCCAACGTTTGTTGTACACAGCCCCAGTAAATATCATCAATTTCAGCGGCGTTAACCGCAGGATTACGGCTCAACAGGGCACGCATCAGGTGAGCAGAAAGCGCTTCAGCACGGACCTGACGGAAAGCGCCCCCTTTTGAGCGGCCCATTGGGGTCCGCACTGCATCAATAATGACTACATTTTCCATCGTTATGACCTTATGCCGGTTGGCCAGTGGAAAAGTCAGACAGCGCCGCTGTCACCACCGGGTAGTAGCTTTCGTTACGTTCTGCTTTGGTGAGCAGACCGGCTGGAACCTGGTACTGAGGCCCCAGATAAGCGTAATGCTGTGCCATTTTGACATAATTAGCGGTACCGATCGTATCCAGATAGCGGAATGCACCACCATGAAACGGAGGGAACCCAATGCCATAAACCAGTGCCATATCTGCCTCAGCCGGGCTGGCGACGATACCTTCCTCCAGGCAACGAACCACTTCGTTAATCATGGGGATCATCATCCGAGCGATGATCTCGTCACTGCTGAAGTCCTGAGCGGATTGGCTGGTTGCAGCCAACAGCGTATCGGTTTGCTGGTCGTACTCTTTACGTGGTGCTCCTTTGCTGTCCTGGCTGTAACGGTAGAAGCCCAACTGGTTTTTTTGACCGTAACGTTGGTGATCAAACATAACGTCGATGGCATCACGGTAATTCTTGCTCATACGCTCAGGGAAACCGCTGGCCATGACGGCCTGCGCATGGTGGGCGGTATCAATGCCGACAACGTCTAACAGGTAAGCCGGGCCCATTGGCCAGCCAAACTGTTTTTCCATCACGTTGTCGATCTGGCGGAAATTCCCCCCATCGCGCAGTAGCAGGCTAAAACCGGAAAAATAGGGGAACAACACGCGGTTAACGAAGAACCCTGGGCAATCGTTGACCACTATCGGTGTTTTGCCCATGCGGATGGCGTAAGCGACAACGGCGGCAATCGTGTGGTCACTGCTCTGTTCACCACGAATAATTTCTACCAAAGGCATGCGAGGCACGGGATTAAAAAAGTGCATACCGCAGAAATTCTGTGGCCGCTGCAATGATTTTGCCAACTGACTAATCGGGATGGTTGAGGTGTTAGAAGCCAGAATAGTCTCTTCACCAACCAACGCTTCTACTTCTGACAGCACGGCGGCTTTCACTTTCGGGTTTTCGACTACAGCTTCAACAATCAGTTGTGCACGTTCAATACCGGCGTAATCAAGACGGGGCTGAATGGTTGATAACACTTGCGCCATCTTCAGACCATCCAATTTGCCACGAGCCAGTTGCTTGTTCAGGAGCTTGGCGGCTTCACTCATGCCAAGCGCCAAGGATTTGTCATTGATGTCTTTCATTATGACCGGCACACCTTTCAGTGCCGATTGATAGGCGATTCCGCCCCCCATAATCCCGGCCCCTAATACCGCCGCTTGCTGTGGTGCTTCAATGTTTTTCGCCAGTTTCTTGGCTTTGCCTTTGACGAACTGCTCATTGAGGAAAATGCCCACTAAAGCACGGGCTTCGCTAGAGCCGGCTAAAGGCACAAAGCTGGCGGTTTCCAATTCTAGTGCTTCATCACGGCCCAGCTTGGCGGCGGCTTCAATCGTTTTTACGGCCACCATGGGGGCTGGGTAATGCGTCCCCGCATGCTGCAACACCAGCCCTTTGGCTGTGGTGAAGCTCATTGCTGCTTCGGTCGCATTAAGTTTTAGCGGTTCCAGTTTCGGTTGGCGGCGAGCACGCCAGTCAAGCTGACCATTAATCGCCAGTTGTAGCATTTTTAGCGCCGCTTCAGGCAATCTCTCGTTAGCGACCACCGCATCGATCAGACCGACTTTAAGGGCTTCTTGAGCATCAATATCTTTGCCGGCGGTAATGATTTCCAGTGCGCTGTCATTGCCTAACAGACGAGGTAAACGCACGGAACCGCCAAATCCCGGCATAATACCCAGCTTGGTTTCCGGCAGACCGATACGCACATCTGGCGAAGCGATACGAAAATCTGTCGCCAGAACACATTCACAGCCGCCCCCCAAGGCGTAGCCGTTAATGGCAGCGATAGTCGGTACCGGCAAGTCTTCCAGGCGATTAAAGATGGCATTGGCAAACCGCAGCCACTGATGAAGTTGTTCAGCTGGAGCCGCAAACAGTGAGAGAAATTCGTTGATATCAGCCCCAACAATAAAGGCGGCTTTGGAGGAGCGCAGCAGTAGCCCTTTCAGCTCGGTCTGTTGTTCCAGCACATCAAGTGCAGCCCCGAGACTGGCCACCGTGCCGGTATCGAGCTTGTTGACCAAGCCTGGCGCGTTGAATACTAACTCGGCAATGCCGTTGTCGAGCCACTGTACTTGCAATGTTTCGCCTTGGTAGAGCATGTCTTTCTCCTGAGTCTGCAGGTGTTATCTGGTACGACCAGATAATAAGAAGTGTGGTTTTTATGTTAAAAATATGCAAATTACAGAGTGGATATTTGCAAACCTGATCACAGGAAAAATGTATAATTTACTGATATATGGTGTTTTTTATGGTTGTGCAAGCAATGCCATTGGAAATTGTGTTGGTTTCGGAGCGGTTTTCATTGCCTTATGTCACGGGGTGATGGTGGTTTGGTGAACATACCATAGGCACAAGGTGATGGGGTTGGCGCACAGGATCAGTATGTTAAGATGCTCTCTTCCGTTCTGAGGGGATAAAGGTATTGCGATGGAAACACTGGCTGCTTTGTATAACGACCACCTGGTAGCACTGCAAAAACGGGCTTGTGAGGTATTAGCACGTAACAAGCTGGATGCGTTGCTGATTCATTCCGGGGAACTACAACGGGTATTTCTGGATGACCAATACTATCCGTTTAAAGTGAACGCCCACTTTAAAGCCTGGGTGCCAGTGACTTCCGTACCGAATTGTTGGTTATGGGTTGATGGTGTTAACAAACCCAAGCTTTGGTTTTATTCCCCAGTGGATTATTGGCATAGCGTTGAGCCATTACCGAACAGTTTCTGGACCCAATCCGTTGAATTACTGCCGCTGGTTAAGGCGGATGACATCGGCAGCCAACTGCCACCACAGCGCGGGCGTGTAGGCTATATCGGTTATGCACCACAGCGCGCACTTTCCCTGGGTATTGCCGAGGAAAATATCAATCCACAAGCAGTGTTGAATTACCTTGATTTTCATCGTTCGTGCAAAACGGCTTATGAGTTGGCCTGTATGCGTGAAGCGCAGAAGATGGCGGTCATAGGCCATCGTGCGGCTTATGAGGCATTTCAATCTGGTCTGAGTGAGTTTGATATAAATCAGGCTTATCTGACGGCAACAGGGCACCGTGATACCGACGTACCCTACGATAATATAGTGGCTCTCAATGAGCATGCCGCCGTGTTGCATTACACCAAACTGGAGCAACAGCCCCCTGCCGAGTTACGCAGCTTTTTGATTGATGCGGGTGCTGAATATAACGGCTATGCTGCCGATCTGACTCGTACTTATGCTGGGCAGAGTGATAATGCTTTCGCCAGATTGGTGAAAGACCTTAATAGTGAACAATTGGCTTTAATTGATACTATGAAAGCCGGGGTACGCTATACCGACTATCATCTGCAGATGCATCAGCGAATTGCCAAACTACTGAAAAACCATAAGCTGGTGAATGGTCTTAGTGAAGAGGCCATGGTAGAGCAAGAGATTACCAGCCCGTTCCTGCCACATGGCTTAGGCCATCCGCTTGGGTTGCAGGTACATGATGTGGCGGGATTTATGCAAGATGAGGAGGGCACTCAACTCGCAGCACCGGCTAAACATCCTTTCTTGCGTTGTACGCGCGTATTACAGCCAGGTATGGTGTTGACTATCGAACCCGGGTTGTACTTTATTGAATCACTGTTGGCACCATGGCGTAACGGTGCATTTAGCAAACATTTTGCTTGGGATCGTATTGATGCCCTGAAACCTTTTGGTGGCATTCGTATTGAGGACAATATTGTGATTCATGACAAGTGTATCGAGAATATGACACGAGACCTTCATCTGTCTTGATGGAACCTTACTTGATCCCCGATGCGGCTATCAGCGTCAGTGAAGAGATAAAAAAGAGCCGCTTTATCACCTTGCTGGCACCAACTTGTGGGGTAGATGCAGCGAAAGCTTTCATCCAGCAGGTTCGTGCAGAACACCCCACCGCCCGGCATCACTGCTGGGCTTTTGTTGCTGGTGCCCCCAATGATTCGCAGCAATTGGGTTTTTCGGATGATGGCGAACCTTCTGGTACGGCGGGTAAACCTATCCTGGCTCAATTGATGGGGAGCGGTATTGGTGAAATTACCGCCGTCGTCGTGCGCTACTACGGTGGGGTTAAATTAGGTACGGGTGGCTTGGTGAGAGCTTATGGCAGTGGAGTACAACAGGCACTAAAACAACTGGTTGTCAGCTACAAGATCCCACAGATTGCCTATACTTTGCAGTGCGATTATGCCCAGTTGGCATTGGTTGAAAATCTTATTCAGCACAGTGAAGGACACATTATTCATGGGGAATATGGTGTTGCTGTTGTGCTACACATAACATTACCAGCCACAGTCACTGAGATATTCGGGAATAAATTGCGTGATCTTAGCCGCGGAAGTTTGCACTTAATCCCTATCTCGCAATAGTTACCGTCAACTAAATGGTTAAGGATCGTGCTGGAATGCATTTTCGCTCTATAACCCGTATCGTGGGACTCTTGGTTATTCTGTTTTCCGGAACGATGTTTATTCCGGGCTTGGTGTCATTGATATACCGAGATGGTGCAGGACGTGCTTTCAGCCAGACCTTTGTGGTTGCAGTGACGATTGGCTTGGTTCTCTGGTGGCCAAATCGTAAACAGAAACACGAACTCAAGCAGCGTGAAGGTTTTTTGATAGTGGTGTTGTTCTGGACCGTGCTAGGTAGCGTTGGAGCATTGCCATTTCTATTTTCTGAATATCCCAATTTAACGTTGACTGATGCGTTTTTTGAATCCTTCTCTGGTTTAACCACCACGGGAGCGACAACGTTGGTTGGCTTGGATTCCTTGCCTAAGGCGATTCTGTTTTATCGCCAAATGCTGCAGTGGCTGGGGGGGATGGGGATTATTGTACTGGCTGTAGCCATACTGCCTATTCTGGGGGTTGGTGGTATGCAACTATATCGTGCTGAAATGCCGGGCCCACTGAAAGACAACAAGATGCGGCCGCGGATTGCTGAAACCGCTAAAACCTTATGGCTGATCTATCTATTACTGACCGTTGTTTGTGCCCTTGCCTTGTGGGCGGCGGGCATGTCAGCGTTTGATGCCATCGGCCATAGCTTTTCGACGATTGCAATTGGTGGTTTCTCTACCCACGATGCCAGTATTGGCTACTTCGCCAGCCCAACCATTAATACCATTATAGGTATCTTCCTATTAATATCTGGCTGCAACTTCGGCCTGCATTTTGCGCTGTTAACTGGACGTAGCTTGAAAATCTATTGGCGAGATTTGGAGTTCCGCATGTATATTGCGGTGCAGTTCACGCTGATTTTTCTGTGCATTGTTATATTGTGGTGGCATGGCGTCTATAAAACCGGCATGGAAACTATTAATCAGGCATTCTTTCAAGTGGTTTCCATGGCAGGTACCGCAGGCTTCACCACCGATAGCTTTTCACAATGGCCGCTGTTTTTGCCAATATTGCTATTGTGTGCCTCATTTATTGGGGGTTGTGCGGGGTCAACGGGGGGCGGGCTCAAAGTGATCCGCATCTTATTGTTATATCTACAAGGCTCGCGCGAACTGAAGCGGCTAGTGCATCCGAATGCCGTGTATACCATCAAGTTAGGTAACCGTGCGTTGCCGGAACGTATCCTCGAAGCAATATGGGGGTTCTTTTCGGCCTATGCGCTGGTGTTTATCGTTAGCATGTTGGCTATTATTGCAACGGGGGTGGATGAGTTCTCAGCTTTTGCTGCTGTTACTGCTACCCTTAACAACCTAGGGCCTGGACTGGGTGTCGTTGCTGACAATTTTACCACTATGCCGCCAGCCTCAAAGTGGATTTTGATTTTGAATATGTTGTTTGGCCGCTTAGAGGTTTTTACGTTGCTGGTTCTTTTCACACCGACATTTTGGCGTGACTAACATTATTCAAAGGGGATCGCCATGAAGGCACTGATTCTTTATTCGAGCCGTGATGGACAAACACAAGCGATTGCTTTCTATATTGCTAACAAACTGCAGGACACGCTGAATTGTGACGTTATCTCGCTGCAACAGGCCGACGATATTGATTTGACGCAGTACCAACAGATATTGATCGGTGCTTCGGTGCGTTATGGGCGTTTCCATCCGGCACTGAAAAAGTTTGTTAAGCGCAATGCAACGCAGTTGAACCACATACCCAGTGCATTCTTTGCTACTAATCTGACAGCACGTAAGCCAGAGAAACGGTCACCACAAACGAATGCCTATACCCGCAAGTTTTTGCTTTCCTCACCGTGGCAACCTAAGCAGTGCGCGGTGTTTGCCGGTGCTTTGCGTTATCCGCGTTACCGCTGGTTAGATCGAGTGATGATTCGTCTTATTATGAAAATCACGGGTGGGGAAACGGATACTAGTAAAGAAGTAGAATATACCGACTGGCAGCAAGTTGATCGTTTTACCCAGGAATTCAGCCATATTCAGCATGAAAAGTGATAGAAAGC
>NZ_JBXUGO010000018.1:0-98171 GCF_057180565.1 Serratia sp. HNCC26DJ244
CGGTATTAGGATCAGCTATTTAGGATTACTCGATTATCCTCTAACCATGTTTGCTGAAGCTTGCCACTAGGTATTCGATCAACGCCTGCACCCGTGCTGGCCGCCCACGCCCTGGTGGTGTCACGATATTCAAGGCAATAGGCTCTACTTGCCAATCTTCCATCACAGTTTCCACTGCACCTGATTGCAGATCCTGCCAAATCATGAATTCGGGCTGCAGAGCCAGCCCAAGTCCAGCTCGTAACGCTGGTGACAGGGCTTCAGCATTGTTCGCCCGTAAGGAAATTGGCACCGCCTGCGTGAAATCGCCATGCCGTAGGTGCCGAAAACGCCAGATATCACCGTCCCCAGCATAGCTATACTGTAGGGCTTTGTGCTGTGCCAGCTCGCGCGGATGGTGTGGCCGCCCGTACCGCTCGAAATAGGTAGGCGATCCTACCAGTAGGATGCGTACCGTGCATAACCGCCTGGCCAGCAAGCTGGAGTCGGGTAGGGAAGCAATACGCAAGGCTAAGTCGAAACCCTGGGCTACCAAAGCAACCTGTTCGTCACTGAAATGAATGTCCAAAGAGACTTCCGGGTGCCGATCCATAAAGCTGGGTAGCAGAGGGGCGAGGTGTGATATGCCAAACGACATAGGCGCTGCGATCCGGACAGTCCCACGCAAATTGTGCGACTGCTCGGCCACCTCGGTTTCCACAGCCTCCCCATCAGCAAGAATTCGCTTGGCGCGCTCCAGCGCAATAAAACCACTTTCGGTTAAGGATATGCGCCGTGAAGTGCGATGGAACAGTGTGCTTTTCATCCGCCCTTCAAGGCGGGTGATAGCCTTGGATACAGTGGCCTGCGATAAGCCGAATTCAGTCGCTGTGTGTACAAAAGAACCTGTTTCAGCAATCTTGGCGAAGATTGCCCAGGCATCGAAATCAGGGAGTCGTTTCATAAAAGAGTCCAGACAATGCGATTGCCATATGTGTGTTCTAAACTCAACCAAGGGGAAAAGTTAGTATAATCTATCAATCATTATAAAAAAGGAAACGGTTGTATTCTATTACCTCTATTTTGTAAATGATAAGGACGTTCTAAGATAATCCATATCAACATACATATATAGAGGACATCATGATCGAACATCGCCCTTTCAGTAGCCTAGGTGGTGCCAACCACGGTTGGCTCAATGCCAAACACCATTTCTCTTTTGCCGAATACCAAGACTCAGAACGTATTCATTGGGGCTCCTTGCGTGTCTGGAACGATGACACCATCCAGCCTGGAACGGGCTTCCCAACACATCCACACGCCAATATGGAAATTATCACCTATGTTCGCGAAGGTGCCATTACCCATCAGGATAATCTGGGTAACAAGGGACGTACCGTGGCGGGCGATGTGCAAGTGATGAGTGCAGGTACCGGTATTCGCCACTCTGAATACAACATGGAGCCGGGTATCACGCGCATTTTCCAGATCTGGATCTTCCCGGACAGTAACGGAGGAGAACCCTTCTGGGGAACCAAACCCTTCCCGAAAGACGAGCGTTCCAACCAATTTGTCGCACTGGCCAGTGGTATGGAAGGCGACGAAGAGGCGTTACCGATCCGCTCTCAGGCCCGCGTGCTGGGCGCAACACTGAAAGCCGGGGAAACCACCGAGTATCGTCTGGGCGCAGAACGTTATGGTTACCTGGTGTTAGCAAGCGGTCAGGCCGAGGTTAACGGCATTACCCTGCAGGCACGTGATGGTGCGGCGATCCATGGTGAAGACGTGATCCGCGTGACCGCCAGTGAAGATGCTGAACTGGTTTTGGTGGACACCGCAAGCTAATCCACCGCTGTTGTCGGCGCGTGGAGTTCTTGGGGCGTTCCATGCGCCTAAGCCTGGCCAATCACAGTTTGGTCGGGATTGAATGTGGTATCGATGTCCCTGAATCTTTAATCCGTTATGGAGAATAAACTATGTCTAACAAATATCTTGAAGTACTGACCCCTCAGAATAGCCAACTGATTTTCATCGACCAGCAGCCACAGATGGCTTTCGGCGTGCAGTCTATCGACCGCCAGGTACTGAAAAATAATGTCATCGGTCTGGCCAAGGCGGCCAAGGCATTCCAGATCCCGACCACCATCACGACCGTTGAGACCCAGAGTTTCTCCGGCTATACCTACCCTGAACTGCTGGCTGTATTCCCGCAGAACAAACTCCTGGAACGTAGTTCGATGAACTCCTGGGATGACCAAAACGTGCGCGATGCATTGGCTGCCGGTGCCGCTCAGGGCCGCAAGAAAATTGTGGTTTCAGGACTGTGGACCGAAGTCTGTAACCTCGGTTTCGCCCTGTCGTGTCTGCATGACACGGACTACGAGATCTACATGGTGGCCGACGCGTCAGGTGGAACCAGCAAAGAGGCGCATGACTATGCCATGCAGCGCATGATCCAGGCTGGCGTCGTGCCAGTAACGTGGCAGCAGGTCCTGTTGGAATGGCAGCGTGATTGGGCTCGCAAGGACACCTATGACGCGGTGATAGATATTGTCAAGGAACACTCCGGTGCCTACGGCATGGGCGTGGATTACGCTTACACCATGGTACACAAGGCACCTGAGCGCGAGCAACACGGCGAATACATTGGACCTAATCCAGCCAAGTGATCCTGAACGAAAGTGCTGGCAACTCTTCGGTATGGAGAGTTGTCCGGTACCGCTGTTGAACAACACTGAACAACACTGTCTATTGGTCGTACGCCCAGTTCATCGGTGCGCCTTTGGTCACAAATTGAGGTGATCCATGAAACTCTACGTCTTATCCCTGGCTGCTGGCTTACTGGTTGGCATCGTCTATAGCTTACTCAGCGTGCGTTCTCCCGCGCCCCCACTAGTCGCCTTGATTGGGCTCCTGGGTATTTTGCTCGGGGAGCAAATTATCCCGGTCGGCAAACAATTGCTGAACGGCACAGCCTTCAGCTCCGCCTGCAACAAAACACAGGCAACCAGTCACCTATTCGGTCAATTGTCTGGCCGCCAACAAAAGGCAGAGCAACCCGACAAATCCGTTGAGGAGAAACGCTCATGAAACAACATGTTAGTGCCGATGTTATCTTGCATAACGGTTTAATTACGACGCTAGATACAGCCAATCCTACCGCCAGTGCGGTGGCGATTAAAGATGGCACGTTCCTGGCGGTGGGAGAAGAGGCCGAAGTCATGGCCTTCGCCAGCCCGGCAACGAAACTGATTAACCTCAAAGGCAAACGTGTATTACCGGGGTTGATTGATAATCACACGCATGTCGTCAGGGGTGGCCTCAACTATAATCTCGAACTGCGCTGGGATGGTATCCGTTCTTTGGCCGATGCAATGGACATGTTGCGACGGCAGGTGGCGATAACACCAGCCCCTCAATGGGTACGCGTGGTGGGGGGCTTTACCGAGCACCAGTTCATCGAGAAGCGTTTGCCAACGCTGGCAGAGATTAATGCGGTTGCGCCAGATACCCCGGTCTTTCTGTTGCATCTTTATGATCGTGCGTTACTCAACGGTGCGGCGTTACGTGCCATCGGTTATACCAAAGACACCCCGGCCCCTCCAGGGGGAGAAATTGCCCGCGACTCCGCAGGTAATCCCACGGGGCTACTGTTGGCAAAACCCAACGCCACCATTCTGTATTCCGCGTTAGCGAAAGGGCCGAAATTGCCCTTTGATTATCAGGTCAACTCAACACGCCATTTTATGCGTGAACTGAATCGCCTGGGCGTGAGCGGTGTGATTGATGCCGGGGGCGGTTTTCAGAACTACCCAGATGACTACGCCGTTATCCAGAAGCTGGCAGATGAAGGGTTGATGACCGTTCGATTGGCTTACAACCTGTTCACCCAGAAACCGAAAGAAGAAAAAGAAGACTTTCTCAATTGGACTCGTTCCGTCACGTACAAGCAAGGCGATGATTACTTCCGCCACAATGGTGCGGGGGAGATGCTGGTTTTCTCCGCCGCCGATTTTGAAGACTTCCGCCAACCTCGACCAGAGATGCCTGCCACCATGGAAGACGATCTGGAAGAGGTCGTGAGAATTTTGGCAGAAAATCGCTGGCCTTGGCGCATGCATGCCACCTATGACGAAACCATTTCCCGCGCCTTGGATGTGTTTGAAAAAGTTAACCGTGAGATCCCACTGGACGGTATTAACTGGTTTTTTGACCATGCTGAAACCATTTCAGAACGATCTATAGATCGTGTGGCAGCACTGGGCGGGGGGATCGCTGTGCAGCATCGCATGGCTTATCAAGGGGAGTACTTCGTCGAGCGTTACGGTGCTGGCGCGGCAGAAGCAACCCCCCCGATTGCCCGTATGTTGGAAAAAGGGGTGAAAGTCTCTGCCGGTACCGATGCCACCCGCGTGGCTTCTTATAATCCCTGGGTATCACTGTCATGGATGATCACGGGTAAAACCGTGGGGGGAATGCAGCTCTATCCTCGCCGTAATTGCCTTGACCGTGAAACGGCCCTGCGTATGTGGACTGAAAAGGTCACCTGGTTTTCCAATGAAGAGGGCAAAAAAGGTCGTATTCAAGTGGGGCAGTTCGCCGATCTGATGGTACCCGATAAAGACTTCTTTGCGTGTTCTGAAGACGAGATTTCTTTCCTGACGTCTGAATTGACCATGGTGGGAGGAAAGATCGTCTGGGGAGCGGGGCCATTTGCTTCCGAGGATGAAAATCCCATTCCCCCTGCCATGCCGGACTGGTCACCGGTGAATACCTTCAAAGGCTTTTCGGCGTGGGGTGAACCCGACGGTGCAGGTAAAAACTCGCTGGCCGTCAGACAAATGGCGATGGCTTCCTGTGGATGTTCGCATAACTGTAACCTGCATGGTCATGATCATGCGGGGGCCTGGACATCAACACTGCCCATTTCTGATGTTAAAGGTTTCTTTGGTGCGTTGGGATGTTCTTGTTGGGCTATTTAAGGCCAACGACAGGGTTTTCCTGCGGGTACTTTCGTTTAATGGCAAAAGTATCCGCATCAATATAGGAGAAATTACGTGGGCATTTTGAGCACGTTGAAAGAGAAAATTCTTGGCAAATCGACCCAAGAAAACCCCCATAATCTTGAACAAATAAATAAGGAAACAAAAATGGTCAAATTATTAGTCCTTTATCATTCAATGTATGGACATATTGAAACCATGGCACAGCACGTTGCCGAAGGGGCCAAAAGTGTGTCTGGTGTTGATGTGGTGATCAAGCGCGTTCCTGAAACCATGGATCCCGATGCCTTTAAGGCGGCGGGCGGTAAAACCGCACAGGCGGCGGATATCGCCAGCCCCGCTGAACTGGCTGACTATGACGCTATCATCTTTGGTATCCCGACACGCTTTGGCAACATGTCGGCACAAATGCGGACTTTCCTCGATCAAACTGGCGGTTTGTGGGCAAAAGGGGCGCTGATAGGCAAAGTCGCCAGCGTGTTCGCCTCTACCGGTACCGGTGGTGGACAGGAAATGACCATTGCGTCTACCTGGACCACCCTTGCACATCACGGCATGATTATTGTTCCACTGGGTTATAGCACGCCAGCCCTGTTCGATATTTCCCAAGTCGGTGGGGGGACTCCCTATGGCGCAACGACAATCGCCGGTGGCGACGGCTCCCGTCAGCCAGACAGCCGCGAGTTGGACATCGCCCATCATCAAGGCAAGTATGTTGCTGAAATTGCATTGAAAATGAAACGGTGAACCTCGCCTCTGTCATGATGCCAGCAGTATCATGCCACAGCGAAATATAAAGCCCTGCAAAGGGCTTATTCACGTTATATCCCCGATATCCCCAGCAAACCAGGGAGAGATAATGCCGTCACTTAACCGATTTATAGCCCCTGCGCTAAGTTTTAACGGCGGGTATGTCGACACTATCGGCTTTCTTGCATTGCAAGGTTTATTCACCGCGCATGTGACAGGCAACTTCGTCACACTGGGCGTCAGCATTGTGGATGGCACCTCGGGTGCGATTGCCAAGCTCCTGGCCTTGCCTTTGTTTGCTCTCGTGGTGGGTTTAACCCATCTGAGTTCGATATCACTTGGCCGACGAGGTTATGCGCCGCTACGCCCGTTACTGGGCGTTCATACCCTGTTGTTGGCATTGTTCACGTTATTCGCTGTCTGGTTTGGGCCATTTACCAACAGTGATAGTCCGTTGGCATTACTGACCGGAATGACGGCAGTCTCTGCGATGGCAATCCAGAACGCAATATCGCGTACTCATTTGCCAGGAGCGCCCCCGACGACGCTGATGACAGGCAACGTAACCCAGATTGCCATTGATCTGTTTGAACTTATTGTTCAGTCCGATGCAGAGAAAAGAACCGTGATTAAAAAAAGGATGCAACCAATAGGGTTAAATTTGAGTGGATTTGTACTGGGTTGCATAACTGCAGCATTACTCTACCTTGGTATCGGGCTGTGGAGTCTGGTTATCTCTGTGCTTGTTGCGATGTGGGTGACGGTAAAAATACGTTAACGGGGTTTAAAATGGGTAGACCCGTCAGTTACCCGCCCGGGGCCTTCAGCAAAACCAGACTTGCAGCGCTACGGCACAGGGCAACCGTATCAATACGGCAATTTAAATCAACTTGATCGGTATGTAGTCATATATAGCCTATCTTCATGCCGATGTACGCCTGTAAAAAAACTGTATAAATAAGCAGCACCATGACTGACGATTTTACTGACTGGCAAGCAGCAACGTTTTGCTAGGGTGATGTTTTGCTCAGGAAAATAGTTTTAAGGGGAGGGAAGGGGCTTGTTCAGTTATCGAGCCAGGCGATAACCTTTCTTGCATCACTCCGTGCTTCCTCAATGACTCACTTTAGCGTCAGCGAACACCACTTAAGGGTGGGTTGGGATGGTGCTCACGACCAAGACCAAATTATTGTTGGATAATCTTTCCGTCCGCAGGGAGGTTTCATGCGACAGGTAGGTTTTACCTATTTAAACTGTTTTATGGAGGCGTTAGATGGTCAAAGATCCTATGAGAGTTCCACACCTATCCAAGGAGCAAAAAGGTCGTGCCAGGAAAGAATTTTTTGTCCTGGCATTTTTATGGGTACCCCTTGTCTTCACTATTCCGGCTGGTGCGGCCAGCGCACCTATATTTACCTACTATGGTGACCCGGGCTTTGTCGCCACTAGCCCGGGAGAAATGGCCAGCGCGAAAGCCAGTTGGGAAACGGCGGAATATGGTTTTTATACCGGCCATAACCCTGCTACTGATGGCTCGGCGGTCAACGCTCCATGGCAGCTCAGCGCGGTAAACGCATCCACCGCCTATGCCCTAGGGTACTTCGGGCAAGGCGTCACGCTCGGCATGATGGATTCTGGCTACAGGGCCACACACGAAGCATTTCAAACCGATTTGATCAAGTCGGTTACCGCGGAGGGCGTCTACGGCACGTCCGGCTACGGGTATCGTGGCGCAATCCCAAATAACCCGTTTTACGCGGGCGATAGGTTCACTGTGGCTGGTGATCAGGCGTTAACCAGCGATTACTCGCACGGCACCGGTATGCTCGGGGTTACCTCTGGCATCCGTGACGGTAAAAACCAGCACGGTATCGCCTTTGGATCGATGATGTATGTCGCCAAGACCGGCGGTTCCGATGGTCAATCCCACGGTCCGTTCCACGATTACGAGTACTGGTATACAGCTAATAAGGCGCTGGTCGACGCGGGTGCCCAGGTCATCAATAGCAGTTGGGGCTCCTACGTCCAGACCCTTGACAGAGCCCGCTATGATGGTTACGGAAACGATCTCGGCGCCGATGGCAACCTCGCCAACGCTTACGAGCTAGCCGGCAGAGACAGCGCCAGCAGCACGGCAATGGCGACTATTCTCCCAAGCCAGAACCTGAAGGATCTTGAGTACCAGTATTTCCTCTTCAAAAAAAGCTATTCGGAAGGTGGCATTCAATATGATAAGAACCACCCTGGGCTTTCCTTTATGGACGCCATATGGGACGCCATCAAAGACAGCGGTACCGTCAACGTACGTTCGGCTGGTAACAACGACTGGGACAATCCCTATTACCGTCCGGCCTATCCCATCTTCAATCCCTGGGCGGAAAACCAGTGGGTCGTCGTCGGTGGGGTGATACCACCCACTGATGCCAATCCAGAATATACCAAGCAGTCCAGGTTTAACGAGGCGGGGCTCGCCAAATGGTGGACCGTGTCTACCCCTTCAAACAGCATTTGGACCTCGGGCAGCGGTAGCGACACGACCTATTCAGGCTCAAGCGGTACGTCACCAGCAACACCCGTTGCGACAGCGGTGATGGGGGTTCTGCTCTCCCGCTATCCAAACATGAACGCCATGCAGGTGCGCGAACTAATGTTCACCACAGCGAACAACAAGATGTCCGATGGTGTGAGATTCCTCGGTACTGGGCAAACCTCTGCCACCGGGGAATCCATCGCCTGGACTGCTCCTGACGGCCTTCCGGACCAACGCTGGGGCTGGGGGATCCCCGATCTGGCCAAGGGCATGTACGGCCCCGGCCAATTCCTGAGCCCGATGGTATACACCATGAATAAGGCATCCCTGGACGTCTGGTCGAATAATATTAGCCAGACTGCGATCAAGGAAAGGGAAAGGGAAGACCTGGCGTGGCTGGCGGGCTACAAGGCGCAGGGCATTGCCTACGCCGGTGACTACGGCCCCAACGTGCTGAACCCGGATGGCACTCTTAACGAGCAAGCGTTCATGACTCAGGGCATTTTGAATGATCCTTACATACAGGCGATCACTAACGGCCACCCCGAGATGTACGACAAGATCGCCTATGAGGACGCTGTCAAGTGGCGCAAGGAATGGATGGATGGGAACGCAGCCTACATTGAGCACAAGATCACCAACGGCCTCTACACGGCTTCGCTGACCAAGCAGGGGCCTGGGATGCTGGTCATGACCGGTAGCAATACCTATGAAGGCGGCACGATGGTTGAGGCTGGCACGCTGTACGGCTTCACCGAATCCTTCGGCACCGCGCCGGTCAACATTAACGGCGGCTATTTCGGCGTGCTTTCACACTACAACGATCTTTTCACGATGAAAGGCCTGCTGACTACCACGGAAAGCCGTCTGGCCAACGTCAACGTCAATAGCGGCGGTACGTATGTCATCGTGACGGGAAATGATGTCAATGTGGGTACACTGACCTTCAACAAAGGTTCCAAGCTTACGATTGCGGCCGCCGATACTGATATTCTGCGAGATGTGTTCAACAACCACAACCTCGTCGCAACGGGCACCGTAGCCGCTGACACCTTGGCTGGCAGCGAATACATGGTGGTAGATCCAGACTATGCGTTCTTTAATATGGATGTGCTCACCACCAGGAGTGCTAGCGGTCCCTCCACCATCACAGGAACTCTTAGTTGGAATGACACCGATCTTGCCAGTTATGCGGCCAACAGCAACGGTCGCACTGTCGCAAACGTGATTTCGACCCAGGTTCCTAATATGTTTATGGATCAACTTCTTTGGTCAACCAAGGATCAAGTTCACTCCACCCTTGATTCGCTGGGCAATGACATGTACCTCAATGTCGACAATACGAGCATTGTCAATTCACTGACTCTGTCCCGCACGCTCGAAAACCAGGCATCGGGTTTTGGCCACGACAAAAGCATCCAAATCAGTGACACGGCCCGCGTATGGGCCACGGGTGTCGGCAGTTGGTCCAGTGTAGATTTTGGTCGCTCCGATCTGGACGGTGAATTCTACGCCGCTCTTGTCGGTATGGAAGCCGACATCACCTCCAACAACAAGGCTGGCCTCTTCTTTGGCGCGGGTGAGAGCAAGTTCAGGGGCGGCCAGTACGGTACAGTGAACAGCAACGACCTGCACGTCGGGGTTTACGGCGTTTCCGATATCCCTGAGATCGCAAAGTTCACTTACGGCACCATGTACACCAACCAGGACCGGGAGTCGAGCCGCCAACTGACTGTTATTGACCAGTCGCAGCTCAATAACGTTACCACCACTACGGATATCACCCAAGTCTTCGCCGATGCGGCGTACACGGGGTTCAACAAGGATAAGTACTCCATTGAGCCCTACCTTGGCATGAACATGTTGTGGCTCAAATCAGACGGTTTCGATGAAAGCGTCGGTGATTATAAGTTCCATACCGACGGCAACTCGCAGACGCTTGGTGCGGCGACCCTAGGCGTTCGCGGAAGCGCTCCGCTTCTTACGGCCGGTACCGTGAAGCTTGCGGCACGGGGCTATATCTCCGGAACTACGTTCATGGGCGACACCACTCCAGAGGCCTATCTGCAGATTATGGATCTCGGCAAGGCCAGAATTGAGGGCGGAAAGATGGACAACCCGATGCTCAATCTCGGCGCTGGCGTTGATGCGACTCTTAGCGAATCGGTGAAACTCAGCCTGTCTTACGTAGGTTCTTTTAACAGCGACATTCAATCAAATGGCGTTGCGGCCAATTTCCGCATAGCGTTCTAAGGAAACGCTGATTTAACCCTCACAAGGTTCTGTCGCATTAGCGTAGTGAAGTTAGCAACCGTTGCGCTGCCTGAATAACCGGCAGCGCAGCTTTTGTTGACCTGCTTGCGTTAACGCGACACAACTCCCTTGCGTGCTGCACCAGTTCGCGCCGTTCGCCGTCTAACCAAACTTATTGTTGCTGCCCGCAGCAATGCTGATGGAGTTGGCGATTTCGGTGACGATGGGGGAATTTAAAAAGTACCTCTGAGTCGGCAAGAACAACCTTCGTTATGGAGGCGGTTTAAGCTATTTTTCTCGATATTCTACGGGTATTCTTGGCGGGCGTGTAGAACATCAAGTACTTCAACTCTATCAAGCTGTACCCGATATACTACGATATAGTTAGGATGGACGATGATTTCTCTCGTGCTTGGCATGCGACCAATACGATGCATATAAGGCTGTAATGGTAGGGATTGCGTAGCTTGCTCTATATCCGACGAGAGTTTGGCAGCAGCACTGGGATTACGTGTATCTATGTAATCAATAATGGTCCACAATGCTTCCAGTGCTTCATCACTCCAATCAACTCGCATTATGAAGTTTCCGCTTAGCCTCCAGACGAGAACGGATTTCTGCCATCACCTCATCGTGAGGTATACGGGGCTTGGTACTGTTCATCGCTGCTTCTACTCTGGCACGGAACCAGCGGTCATAGCTGTCTGCCTGCTCCTGAGTCTCAAACTCGGATACGATGGGGGACAGTTTGGTTACCATATTGACTTACTCCTTTCTTTGCTGCTCTTTTGACCAGTATAGCTTGTTACGCTGTTCGGACCAAGTGGATGACGTGGCCTGCTGTTGTCGCTTACCAAATTTTCAAAATCCCCCTTCGACCTTCTAGTTGTTTGCTACCTAGCTGTTTGTCTGCTCTCGGCGGCGGGCCAGTTCAGGGCAGCGAGAAAGACGAGTTGGCGCTGGCCCTAAAGCATTTGAGCGGGGTCTGGAGCAGTTGAGATATGGGGGGCAGGGGTAAAGCTGTGGCATAGGTGGTAAGAACGACCAGCAATCTACCTACCGGAGCGCCAGAAAGCAAAAACCCAACCATAGGCTGGGTTCTCTGAATAAGTGGTGCCCGGACTCGGAATCGAAATAAACCAATAAAACCTTTGTTATTTAACGATATTATTGTGTTCGATAATTCAAGGAGCCACCAATAGGGCCCCCGGGTGGTTTGGCATCAAAAAGGGAATAGGTTCGATACTGTTTTCTCCTGTCGATGTATTGAATGTGTTTCGGGGTGGTTCCGAAATAAGGACCCATACTGAGGGCTATAACGTAGTAACTGCTTATCTGCTAAGGCGACTCATGACGATACCCGATGAGGTTTAACATTCAATTTTTTCCCGTTTCATGAGTAGACCCCTTAATAAGTAATCTTTGAGCTGGGAAATCGATGAGGACTGCGAATTTCTTGAAGAAGTTATTACCTATTAACCCATCGGTGTCCATCTGTTCGAATGTACCGTCGAGTAGTAGCGCATTTAGCTTGATATTTTCTGTACCAATCTCAGCAAGTTGAAACTCCGATGCCGTGCACCCTTCGTTGTCCATCTCTGCTATCACAGTCTGGCAAGATATGCTAGCAAAAGGGAGTTTAAGACGCGCTTTCCAAAAAACCGATACAGAGGCCCCAGTATCAAGAACCATGTTGTAACTCTGTGAGCCCTGGGAGACGTTGACTACGATCCCTTCCTGTGTGAGTCGCAGCGGTAATGAAATCCAACCATCAGCCATGCTGATGCCGAATGACTGAGCGCGATCAGCAACCGACAGACGTTGGTTTTTGTAATCAATCAGCACGGCCTTCCCCTTGAATAAATCCAGGCCGATCATCATTGAGTTGGGGAGGCTACTATCGCGGGTGAGCGTCATACCCCGTGGAGTAAACGAAACTCCTTTAACGTCCTTAAACATCATTCCATTGATCGACAACTGCGGAATATGGAACTTGTCATTGAGGAATACCTTACCTGTCAGATCGGTACTGCGCTCTTTTTCAGGAGCTACTGTCAGCCCTGGGAGTTTTGCCATAACGTCTTTAGATAAATGGAGGGCAGTGCGTGAGCCCGTATCGATCATAAATGTTTGACGTTTTCCATTGATATCAACATTGGCCATCGGTAAAGAAGCATCATCTAACGCAAAAGGCATATGCATGATCTCTTCAGAAGCAATTGTCTCTGTTGCAACCAATGATATTGTCGAGGATAAGAGGGCGAGCGTGATCGCTGTAATGTGTTTATTCAGTAAAGATCGCATGCGGATTCTCCACTTCAGAGTTGCTGCTGAGGTCAAATACTCTATCTGCCATCGCGATCATTGTTGGCCGATGAGCGACAAAAATTCGGGTGATCTTCAACGTGCGTATCGAGTCATTGATTCGAGCTTCGTTATCAACATCTAGATCACTGGTGGCTTCATCAAGAAAGAGTATACGTGGACGTTTGTACAACGCTCGTGCCAAGGAAACGCGCTGTCGTTGTCCACCCGACAGGGCACTCCCCATATCACCCACCATCGTTTCATATTTCATTGGCATTTCTTCAATTTCAGTATGAATTGAAGCAAGGTGAGCACACTCAAACAAAAATGCACTTTATTTAGCTTCCATAACTAAATAGATTTGCTTATTGATGTCTCTCATTCTGACCGGTTTAGTCAGCATGGGCACAGATGATATAGGGCTTTCAGCCGAATACGCACTGATGAAAATAAACGGTGTATTTTTATTTGGACCATCCATAGTACGAGTTTTTTTGTAAAGTTCATCACCGGTCATTATCGGCATTTGAAGATCACTCAATACCAGGTCATATGATTTCCTCAATAGTTTCTCCAAAGCACGCTTGGGTGAAGTTGTGTACTCAGCCTTATAACCTGCACTATCCAATAATGATGCTATCGAAGTACAAGACATTTCATTATCATCGACGAGAAGAATTCTGATATTTTCATACTTTGAGTTAAATGAATGATCCTGTTCATCTACTTGATGCTCATGAACGAAGGGAGATATTTCTATAGGGATTTTCACAGTAAAAACACTTCCTTTTTCAATGTCACTTTTAACAAAAATGCTTCCTCGCATTGCTTTTATAACCCCGTTAACGATAGCAAGGCCCATACCAAAGCCAGGGATCTCTTTACTATTGTTTATTCTTACAAATGGGGAGAATATCGATGCTATTTTGTCTTTAGGTATTCCTTGTCCACTGTCCTCCACACTAATAATTAGCATGTTATTGTTTTCGATTGATGCTGTTATCAAGACATTGCCTATCTCTGTGTACTTAATAGCATTGGTGATGAGGTTCTCCATTATTTGCATCAGTCGAGCTGAATCACTAATAATGAAAATATCAGGTATGTCCTTCGCCGTAACTATAACTGAGGATTTAGGTAGTAGAACGACAGAGTCGCTAATGGATGTGTTTATTAGGCGCTTAAGATTAAATGAGGACGTGTTAATTTCAACGTTTCCGTTGTCAATTTTCGCAAATTCGGCTAAATCCTTCATTTGTCGCTCCATTTTTGTCGCCGCATTCTCTAAGCGATAAAAATGTTGCTTGTTATAAGCATTGTTACTAATTAAAACATCTACAGAAGATATTATTGCTTGTAATGATGTTCTTAATTCGTG
This sequence comes from Serratia sp. HNCC26DJ244, assembly GCF_057180565.1. NCBI lineage: Bacteria > Pseudomonadati > Pseudomonadota > Gammaproteobacteria > Enterobacterales > Yersiniaceae > Serratia > Serratia sp. HNCC26DJ244. Next base: position 14,201 of record NZ_JBXUGO010000018.1, read on the forward strand.
GCCAATAACCCCTAAGAATGCATTTTTATTGTTAAATGCTTTTTTCTCTGAATCTAACAGTCGGTTTAATTTAAAAAGATAAAAGGAGGTTATAAAGCATAGCGATGAAATTAAAATGGCAGTTATAGTAAGTAGAATAAAAAGTTGCTTTCTTTTTTCTTTGAAATCTTCTAGTGCCATTGTTCTTTGCTTGACTTCGGCATGGTCAGCCAAGTTGTTTAATAACGTAGAGTAAGGTTTCATTTCATTGACGATTTCAACGGCTTTTTTTATATCTGTATTGTCTGTGTTGATATATGAATCAACAATATTAAGTTTATCATATATGGCGTCAATGGTTTCTTTATATCCTTCTTGTCTATATAACGGTATCGTAGACTCACTTTTATTTCTTATTGATTGCACTCTTGAATATAATATATCTAGTTTTTCTTTTATCTCATCCATGTCTTTATCATTAGATCCGGTTAAATAATTAACTTCTGAAATCTTAACTAGTGAATAAAACTCAGATAGTTGAATTGAAAATTTAGCAATCGCCCATGAGTAGTTTTCTTGTGTGCCAGTTATAGCATACAAGGATTTATCCGAAAGCATTGAGTTATATTTTATGATAGCGGAAATAGAAAAAGTTAACGCAATTGATATTCCTGAAAGTAAAAGAAGGAAGTTTTTTTTCATTTACATCACCAATATCTTGTTTATTTGCCAAACAAACCGCGATAAATATATTGGTTTGTTTAGACCTGAAATGTCATCAATTGGATAAATGCTAAAGTAAGGACCAAAATCTCTTGTTGTGAGCGTCTTACCATCCATTTTATTCGCTATAATAACACCATAGTCCTCAACGTCAGAAATCGGAATATCTACCCAGTAATCATTTAACGCACTGACTCTAAGAGTAGTACCATATGCACCTACTTTATGTAATATATCTTTAAGCGCGACACCTTCAAATGTTGCACGGTAATCTTTTGGTGTCCAAGATGTTGTTGTTTTTATTGTTGATTTATCCATTTCATCAAAAATCTCCTTTGATAAAATAAAAAAACCATCACTATTTTTTATTTTTATCTTACCTTCTATTATAATATCTCCAACTTTAGCCATGGAAGAGAGTGGAACGATGAATAACATAATTAACAAAGAAGAATATTTTATAATATTAAGCATAAAAAGCCTCAAATTTGGAATCAATTAACTTAATGAGATTGGCATCCTCATTACTATGTATTCCGTCGGTTTCAACTGTACCAATATAGTATGACTCGCAATTTTTATAATACAAACTACGAAGTTCAGGTCTTACAGTAGTGAATATACATGTTGTTGGTATTTCAAATCCTGCGCCAATATGAAGAGCTGATGAGTCGCATGTGTATAAATATTTTGAGTTCTTTATTATAGAAATGAAGTCTTCTGTTTTTCTTGAAAACTCACTTATATTTGTGTAGTTATCATGTTCAATGTCAGTAAATCCAATTACTTTTCTTTGATACTTCTTACTGAGATCATCTACTATTTTTTGATGAAAACGTGATGGGATACTTCTAATTTTAGTGCTTGCATTAGGGCAAAATAAAACGTAATCATTTAATGCAAACTCAGGTAGTTTTATATCTTTAAGCCAATGGTTTGATTTTTCACAGTCTTCAATATCGTTTGGTTCAATTCCAAGATTGTATAGAAAGAAATCATGCATTTCTCTTTTAGAAAATTCTTCCCAATACAATTGATTTCCCATGTCTATAATTATACCATCTTGGGAATAGGGGATTTTTTCTATATTAAAAGGCATGTATGATAAAGTGTCAATGACATTGCTTGACAATGTGTAAACGTCATTAACATAGCTAGGGCATTTCTCTGGTCTTATGACTTCAATATTGATATTCTTGTTTATTCTTTTTACTGTAGATAATGCATCTATTCCGATGACAGAATCGCCGAGTGTGACTCCCATACCATTTATAATGATAAGTTTTTTTATATTTTTGTAATTTACTTTTATTTTCTTTTTTGAATTGTTATGAATTATATCTTTTTCTAGTGGCATTAAATTTCCGTCAGGCACTACCTTGCTAACACCGTAAGGTGAAACAATAAATTTCCCTTCTAATAACAGGCTGCCATTATATTCTAACAATAATTTATTCATATATGTCTATTTAGAAAAGTATTTATCTAGATTAGATTTAATTAAATTTCCCCGAATTGGTTTTTCGTAAGGACCAGTGATGTCGTAGTCGTGAATGGCATATGAAACTTCTTGATCTACGATCCCTTCTAGTTGCCCTGTGAGTACCAGTATCATTGAGTTTTTCTTTTTCGACTGCCTGATTTTCTTAATCGTATTGAAAACGGTTTTGTCACCAATAACCCAATCTAAAATATATGCATCATATGGGGAGTTATTTAAGCTATTCTCCAGGTCTTCAATTCTATAAAATGTATCTACGCTATAATAATCTCTGCTTATAATATCTTTTAGACTGTCGACAATTATTTTGTCGTCATCAAGAATAGCTATTCTATGTTTTACAGTCTCTAAAGTTTGTGGATAAACATGTAGATATTTAATGTTTCTTTTTGACTCAAAAAGAAAATCGTCTTTAATTTCATCGGTTCTAATAACAAACCATCCATCGTTAATTTTTAGAGCTGAATATTCTGTGGTTTTATTGATGTCTTCGTCAGATAGATAAATTTTACATGTTAAATCAATTTTGCCATTGTTCCATGTTGCTTCATGAATTTCAGTTACTGAATGGTTATACATGTCAAAAAAGTCACTCATTTCCATATCGATAGATTTAATGACCTTAATTAACTGGGACACTTCCCATTTTGATGCTCCACTCAATTTTTTATGAGCGGCGGCTGTAGTGATATCCAAAACTCGGCCAGTATAGCCAATGTGCTTTTGCTTTGGTACTCCCTTCATTGTTAGAACTCTGGATATCATTTCTCCCAGAGAATTGTCAATTTTTTGATCTAGATCACAGTTCATCATTAGTCACACCCTCTCAGAACTATATCGTTTCTTATCAGTAGTGATTCTAACCGTAAAGTTTTTTTTATCAATAAAAACAATCCCTTTCTATGTCTTTTAATGATAATTTATTTCTCAAAAGTATCATAAATATAATTTAATATCGCAATAGTTGTCAAAATATTGCAAATGATACCTATTTGATGTAGGTTCTGTGATGTAAATGATGCGTGATAACTAATACCGGGGGAAGATGGAATAATAATAATACTAAGGGAATAAGTAATTAAATTATGCTTTATGTTGTTATTTAAATTGGATTTTTCTTGCTGAACTCATGTGGCGCTCCGGTAACAATGGAGCGTCTTTTATGAAATAAATTTTTAAAACACATATAGAGTTTTTTGTAGTAGCCGTTATTTTTCTTCCTAGAGTGGAACACCTGTTAACTATCAGGATACCCACGCTATGCACATACCAGAAGGAAACGGTCAGGTTTTGCAACTGCTTGATGCAGTTTATATTCGATACAGGTGGCCAGTACCAATTTGGCAAATGAATATTGCTGAAATGTTTTCGCATTTCCGGCAGGTAGTTCTTTGATTACTTTATGGAGCAATCCTGGAGAACATCTGGTGACTTGTGAACAGTTAGTAACATTTGATGCGCTATTAGACCATTATTTTTTCAGTCATGCGCTCCGTAATGACACCGAGTGGAGTTATCGAAAGGTGGTGAGGACTTTTTTAAGGTTTACCACTAAAAATCCTAATGAGGTTGATAACAGAGTGGTGCTCGAATGGCGCAGGCATGTTTTGAAGGAGCAGCAATTACAAGCGACAACCTGGAATAATAAGGTGACGCATATGAGGGCGCTGTTCAATTTCGGAATGAAGAACGGATTACTACAGCATAAGGATAATCCTTTTAACAAAGCAGTGGTGCGGGCAGGAAGGAAAAAGAAGAAAATCCTGACAGAGGCACAGACGGAGGCCGTCTATCGGCTGATGGCGCAGTATGAGGAGCTGGAGCGGTTGCAGGCCATGAGTTTGGCGGTGAACTGGCGGATCCATGCCTGCCTGGTTCTGGCTGATGGTGCTTGATACCCTCAGTTACACCGCGATACGTCAGAACCAACTTCGCCACATACGTATCTGTGACGTCAATCTTGAAGATCGTTGGCTTGATTTGATTATCGCCAGTGCGCAGAATCACCGTGAACTGCGTATTCCCATCATTACCGAACTTTTTCCTCGTTTGGAGATACTGGTGACCCGCTCACTGGAAGCGGGTGCCGAACCGGAAGAACAGTTGTTCAATGTGAACCGTTTTGATGTGGGACGGAGGGCAAAACAACAGGGTGAAATGACCGACATGGGCATCTATCCAATTCGAGCCTTTTTTCGGCGGTTATCGAAGGAGTGTCGGTTTGTCGTCAGTCCGCACCGTTTTCGGCACACTGTGGCCACTAACTTGATGAAATCACCAGATCGTAATCTGCAGGCCGTCAAACGCCTGTTGGGGCATTCCAGTTTGCGTTCTACGTTGGAGTACATTGATCAGGATATCGATAGCTTACGCGAGTTGCTAGAACAGGAATTGTGGGTTTAGATGGGGGAGGGGAGGAACTTCCCTTGACGCAGTTTGATATTTGAATGTAGAAAATGTAAAACACGTAAGCGAAAAAGCCCACCTGCGGTAACAGGTGGGCTTTTCAAGAGCCTTTTACAACAACCGAGTAATGGTATCACTACATAAAACTACCATTCTGCGTTGGGTTATTGCTAGTTTGTGCTCGCTTTAGAACCCATCATTTTTTCATTCTGAAAGAATGACAAGCGCTTCTGAATAAGTGGTGCCCGGACTCGGAATCGAACCAAGGACACGGGGATTTTCAATCCCCTGCTCTACCGACTGAGCTATCCGGGCAACGGGCCGCATTAAACCGTATTGCTGGTGTGGCGTCAATCAGTTTCTGCTACAAACAGTTTTACTTGTTCTCTTTTCAGTCAAAATAGTCATTTTTCATCAGGTCATGACAGGGTGATGAGTTATTTTCACCGATATTTTTTCTGGGCGTTGTTGACCTTCACCAGGTAACGGCGTGATTCACTGGCCGGGTGCTTGGTGGTGAGGGTCTGGAAAACATCCCCCGGGGGCATGCTGTTGATAATGCTCGCGGCACGCGCTTTGTCACTGTGGAATACCCGAAGCACGCTGCCTGCGCCACCATTGTATGCGGTGATTACCGCGTAACGGCGTGAAGTCGGGTTTTGAATACCACCCAGATAGTTGTTCTGCAAAATCGCCAGGTAGGCGGTGCCGGCATCAATGTTATTTTCTGGATCAAACAGATAGCTGCGGCTTGGAATGCCCGATTTCCCCTGCATCAGGAAAACATCTTTACCGGCAGTATGTTGCATGACCTGCATCAGCCCCAGTGCATCTGAACCGCTTACTGCATAGGGGTTGAAGCTGGATTCAGTCTGCATAATTGCCAGGATCAGCGACTCATCGACACCGTATTTTTGTGAAGCTTTGCGTACCATTGGCAGGTATTTATGCGCACGTTTATCCAGGTGGTTAGGCACCAACTGAATGGTTACCGAGTAGATCACATGCAGGCCAGAAGTGCGGCGTTGTAATTTATGTTGCAGCAGGTAGTCGGCAAACTTAGCAGCGCGCCATTCCCAGCGGATACTCTGGCCTTCATTATCCAGCACCTGCCCATAGAGGAACGGCTCTTTACTGATCTGGATGTCATTGGCGTCAGAATAAAGATCAATAGAACCGGGGTCATCCCCAATCAGCAAGGTGGTGATAATCGCCTGACGTAGATGAGCGGCGGGATCGGTAGTGGCAATGGTCTCGACAGTGATGGTGCCTGAAACAAAGTTAATATGGCTTCGGGTTTGATACTGGTCAGTATATTTGACGTAATCTTTCGGGCCAGCGATCAGAACTTCGTTCATTCCCCAGATATTCTCGATGTTGTGGGCAAATTGCCCCATCAGAATGTCAAAGGCGTTGGTGTCTTTGATATAGGCTTCGTTAACTGCTTCATCTTTGTTGCTGGAACAAGAGATCAGCAAAGGTGCTATCATGAGTAACGTTAAAATTTTCTTCATGTCAAAGCCGTATACAATACTTGCTGCGTGACTTGGTCCATCAGGGCCTGGCTCCTGCGGAGCCAGCGTAAGCGTTGTTTAAAACACCCTGCGGTTGTCCTGCAACTGGAATGAACTTAGGTACATAACGCTAGCTGCGTAAATTTACTGACTGGGTGGTGTGTAACCTTCAATATGCACATCGTGCCCTTCGAAAAGATAGTTGATCATCTCTTGTTCCAGCAGTTTGCGGTCATCAATGTTCATCATATTGAGTTTCTTTTCATTGATCAGCATGGTTTGCTTCTTCATCCATTCTGCCCAGGCCTCTTTGGAGATTTCGTTATAGATGCGCTTGCCAATATCACCAGGATAGAGCTGGAAATCCTGCCCGTCGGCGTCACGTTGCAGGAAAGTACAAAAAATGGTTCTGCTCATGCTAATTCCTCATTAATAGTTATACCGAAATAGTGATACCGGCTTAGGTCAGGGACTGTTTCGCCAACTGCTGCAACAGCCTTTCAACAGGCGTTGCCAGCCCGACCGATGGCGGCTGCGCTAAGTTATACCAGAGACCAGCATTCTCATCCATGGCACAAGCGACTTTATCGATGTTTAGCCACATGGGCACAATGTCCAGATGAAAGTGGCTGAAAGTGTGGCGAAATGCCGTCAACTGCTGTAGGTGGTTAGTGCTCAGGCCGCGCTGTTGTAACCAATACGCCAGCTCTTCTTGGGTGCTGAACTGTGGAAAGCAGAATAACCCGCCCCATAAACCTGTGCCTGGTCGCTGTTCCAGCCAGACTTTATCGCTTTGTTGCAACAGCAGGAAGTAGCTGGTTTTTTCTGGCAGGGTCTGTTTCGGTTTTTTGCCCGGGTAGTTGGCCCAACTGCTGTTACCGTTGGCGCTACAACCCAGATTGAGGGGGCAAAGATCACATTTGGGTTTACTGCGGGTGCAAATCATCGCCCCCAGGTCCATCATTGCCTGGTTGTATTGACCAACACCGTCCGCAGGCGTCAGTTCTTCACTCAGTTGCCAGAGGCGGTTCTCCACGTCTTTCTTACCTGGCCAGCCATCGACTGCGTAACAACGTGCCAGTACCCGTTTGACGTTGCCGTCAAGGATGGGGTAGTGCTTGCCCATCGATAAAGAGAGGATCGCCCCGGCGGTTGAACGGCCAATACCAGGCAGAGCGACAATTTCTTCCAGGGTTGTCGGGAACTCGCCGCCGTGTTGTGCCACAATAGTTTGAGCCGCTTTATGCAGGTTTCTGCCGCGTGCGTAGTAACCTAAACCGGTCCAGAGATGCAGCACTTCATCCAATGGTGCTTCAGCAAGGGCGCGCAAGTTTGGAAAGCGTGCCATAAATCGCTGAAAATAGGGGATCACTGTGGCAACCTGAGTTTGTTGCAACATCACCTCAGAGAGCCATACTTGATAAGGTGTTTTATCGAGTTGCCATGGCAGCGTCTTGCGACCATAGCGTTGGTACCACTCAAGCACCAGGTGCGAAAACTGTTGCGCTTGCATCATAAATGGGGGCGTTATCCGGCGGTTAATGATCTTATTGATGGGCGATTGCAGCATAGAGTCAAGGTGCTGTAAACCGGAACTTTCAGGCAAGTAGCGTGATGAATGCTTGCTAAACCAAGGTATCTTTGCATAATGCGCGTTTCCCTAATTGGCAGTTCAACAGATAGAAAGCACTATGATTAATGACGTCATCTCTCCGGAATTTGATGAGAACGGCCGCGCGATGCGCCGTATTCGCAGTTTTGTCCGCCGCCAAGGGCGTTTGACCAAAGGCCAGCAGTACGCGCTGGATAACTATTGGCCGGTCATGGGGTTAGAATATCAAGTTGAACCTGTCGATATGGCGGCGCTATTTGGCCGAGAAGCCCCGACGGTACTGGAGATCGGCTTTGGCATGGGGGCGTCTCTGGTCACGATGGCGACCCAAAATCCGCAGCAGAATTTTCTGGGGATTGAAGTTCACTCCCCGGGTGTCGGGGCCTGTCTGGCGGATGCCCATGAAGCGCAATTGAGTAATTTGCGGGTAATGTGCCATGATGCGGTAGAAGTCTTGCAAAATATGATTCAAGACGCTTCACTGGATATGGTGCAGTTGTTTTTTCCCGATCCGTGGCACAAAGCACGGCATAACAAACGTCGCATTGTACAGCCGCCGTTTGTTGAACTGGTGTTAGGTAAATTAAAAATCGGTGGGGTATTTCATATGGCCACCGACTGGCAACCTTATGCAGAGCATATGCTGGAAGTGATGAATAACACCGCCGGGTACCGTAATCTGTCTGTCACTCAGGATTATGTGCCTCGGCCAGAATCACGTCCGCTGACAAAATTTGAATTACGAGGCCAGCGCCTGGGACATGGCGTTTGGGATTTGATGTTTGAGAGGGTTAAATAATGGCTAAGAACCGCAGTCGTCGCTTACGTAAAAAAATGCATATTGACGAGTTTCAGGAATTGGGCTTTTCCGTTGCCTGGTGTTTTGCTGAAGGTACTGCTGTCGAAGATATTGACAGCACATTGGATGCGTTTATTGATGAGGTTATCGAACCTAACGGGTTAGCGTTTGATGGCAGCGGCTACCTACAGTGGGAAGGCTTGGTCTGTTTGCAGCAGATTGGCCATTGTACCGATGCCCAGCGCGACCTGATCAAAAACTGGTTGGAAGCACGCCAGTTGAATGAGGTAAAGGTTAGCGCGTTGTTTGACATTTGGTGGGACTAACCTTGCCAGATAGACCGCAGAACGGGTAACGGGTATCACAGGAAGCTCTTTTAAAGAAAATCAGGTTAATGAAAACCATGTTAAAGAAAACCGCAGTAGCTTTACTGTTGCTGTCTGCGTTGCCGGTTTCTGCGCAGTACCAGTGCAATGTCAGGCCGCAAGATGATGTCATTATCACGCCACATCAGGTGCAAGTGGTGGGAGCAAGTGGGGACCTTAATATTTCCCCTGATGGTGATGTCACGCACAACGGTAAGGTGATGAGCCTGAATGATAACCAGCGTCAAAAGGCGTTTAGTTATCAGCAGGCATTGCGCAAAGATTTACCCTTGATCGAACAAGGGGCACAGCAGCACCTGGAAAAAGCCCGGGTGGCGCTGGATAACGTGATTGTCAAACAGTTGGGTAGCAGCAGTAATGTGCGTAATCGCCTGACCACACTGAATACCCAGCTTAAGCAGCAGATGAATCGTGTTATTGAGCGTCGCAGTGATGGTTTGGCATTTCACCACAAGGCGATCAATCAGGTTGAACAGGATTCACGCAATATTGTGCAGCAGAGTTTGGGCGGTGTATTGCAAGATAGCCTGAATGAAATGGGGATCAAGCAGGTAGCTAATGCTGCAGGCAACCCACTGCAGGCGCTCATGGGCAATTTGGGTGGCTTGCAACAAGCCATTAAAAATGAATGGAGCAGCCAGGAGCAGGGGTTCCAGAACTTTGGCCGCGACGTTTGCAACCGGGTGAGTGCATTAGAAAACCAGCGTAAAGGCCTGATTAAAGCGCTGAAGTAAGGTTTGATAGATATGGGGCAGAGGTTGCCCCATCTATTATTCATCGGCTAAAAAGAGTTCCAGCAGTGAATTAAGGAACAGTTTGCCTTTTTCTGTCACCTGCCAGTATTGCTCAGACTCCAGTAGATAACCGTTGGCCAGTGCCAGTTCCAGTGGTGCGCGGATCACGCTTTCATCCAGCCCGGTATAGCGGGTAAACTCTGCTCGAGGTGCCGCTTCCAACAAACGGAAACGGTTCATAAAGAATTCAAACGGCCGATCATCGGCTGCAACCTGGTGCGACTTATCGCGATACTTCCCTTGCATATAGCCACGTGGGTGTTTGGTTTTGCTGGTACGCAGTATGCGCCCATCATCAAAACTCAACTTGCCGTGCGCACCGCAACCAATGCCAAGATAATCACCAAACCGCCAGTAGTTGAGGTTATGTTGACACTGATAGCCCGGCTTGGCATAGGCGGAAGTCTCATATTGCTGATAACCCGCATCACTCAATAACTGATGCCCCTGCTCGAAGATATCCCAGAGTGCGTCATCATCGGGTAGTTTTGGTGGGCGTGAGCTGAACAGGGTATTGGGCTCAATAGTCAGCTGATACCACGACAGATGGGGGGGATCCAGCGCAATGGCTTGGCGTAGGTCGTCCAGGGCTTCTGCCAGTGATTGGTCCGGCAAGCCATGCATCAGGTCAAGGTTAAAACTGCGTAACCCAAGCCCTGCTGCCAGGAGGGCTGCGCGTTTAGCTTCATCTGGGCCATGTATGCGGCCCAGGCGGGTTAGTTTTTCGCTGCTAAAGCTCTGTACGCCGATGGAGATGCGGTTCACGCCAGCGCGCAGATAGCCACTGAAACGGTCAACCTCCACCGTGCCTGGGTTAGCTTCCATGGTGATTTCGGCATTATCCGCAACTTTAACCCGTGCTCGCACACCGTCCAGCAGCGCTTGCATGGCTTCTGCGCTTAGCAGGCTCGGGGTTCCGCCACCGATAAACAGGCTACTGATTTCACGGCCACTGGTGAGTGGCAAATCAGCCTCCAGGTCAGCCAACAAATGGTCAACATACTCCTGGTGTGGTACTTCGCCCTTTAACGCATGGGAATTGAAATCGCAGTATGGGCACTTCTGTACACACCAGGGGATGTGAATATAGAGGCTCAGTGGTGGCAGTTGCATGGTTTTGACCGGCAGTTGCATGGTTTTAACTGGCATTACGCATGGCTTCCAGCATCAGCTTTAATGCTTTACCACGGTGCGAAACGGCGCTTTTTTCATCCCGGGTTAATTCCGCTGCAGTGCTGCCCAATTCTGGTATGTAGAAGATTGGGTCGTAACCAAAACCGCCCGCCCCTGAGGATTGAAAAGCGATCTCCCCAGCCCAGCAACCATGGAACACTAATGGGGTTGGATCTTCTGCATGGCGCATATAGACCAGTACGCAGTGGAATTGGGCACCACGTTTGCCTGGCGGTACGTCTTGCAGCGTGACCAGTAATTTGTCCAGATTCTGCTGATCGCTGGCTTCCAAACCAGCATAGCGGGCAGAATAAATCCCCGGAGCCCCCCCCAGAGCATCTACCGCCAGACCGGAATCGTCAGCAATGGCTGGCAGGCCAGTAATCTGTGCCGCATGACGAGCTTTCAAGATGGCATTTTCAATAAATGTCAGGCCAGTTTCTTCAGCGGAGTCCACGCCAAGCTCGGTTTGTGCTACCACGTCCAGACCAAAATCGGCTAGCAGATCGGCCAGTTCACGTACTTTGCCCGGGTTGCCAGTGGCAAGAACGACTTTTTGCATAGTGATTACCTTGGAAATGATTTGTTGATACCCGTCGTCAATCAAGCGGCCGGGTCAAAATTCGGCCGGATATAGTGCTGCAATCACAGCAGGGATCTGCTGTGGGTTAATAATGCGTAGCTGCTTGTGTCGCCCCAATTCGCCTTTTTCTATCACCACATTGCTCTTCGCCACCCGGAACTGCTTGGCGATAAACTTGACCAAGTGGGCATTGGCCTGACCGTCTACCGGAGGTGCGGTAATGGCGACTTTTATCTCGTCGCCATGCAGGCCAATAATCTGGTCACGGCTGGCTTTAGGCTGGATATAAAGCCTGATAGTCAGCGCGCCGGACGTTGGGGTGACTGCACTCACAGTAGGACCCAGATCTGACCAAACACGTCCGCGCCCAGAGAGTTGAGAAGATAGAGGATCAGGATCACCACCATCGCAGAGAAATCAATCCCACCCATCGCTGGAATCAACCGACGGATCGGGGCCATCAGCGGTTCGGTAAGCTGATGCATAACATAATCAACTGGGCTGCGCCCTTGGCTGACCCAGCTCATTAATGACCGAATGATCACCACCCAGAAAATCAGGTGCCCGGCAGATTTGATCAAGGCGATCAGGCCAAACAGCAAGTTATACAGACTGAGTGACATGCCGCCACTTTGGATCAGCAACAACAGCGGGTACTTGATGGTCATCAACAGGAAGGCCAGCAATAAAGATGCGCTGTCTACCGGCCCCATAGAAGGAAGAATACGGCGCAATGGCCCAATAATCGGCTGGGTGACCTTTACCACGAACTGTGAGAAGGGGTTATAAAAGTCGGTGCGTGTCAGTTGCATCCAGATGCGCAGCAACAGCACCATCACATAAATATCGATAACAGTTTTGACCAGGAAAGTCAGCGTTAGCATGTAGGTTACCCTTTTCCTTAACTCTTGGTGATGCCCTTGAGAGTTCAAGTTGCCTAGCAACCTGAATATCTTCAGGTACAGTTAAAATGATTTTTCCATTTCCTGCGCACGGGAAACGGCGGCCTGCATTGCTTTAGCGACGGTCTCTGGCAGATGGTGCTCATTGAATACCCGCAATGCTTCGGCGGTGGTGCCACCTTTAGAGGTTACTTGATCTCGTAGGGTTGCTAAAGATATTTCCGGGTGGGCGCTAGCCAATGCGGCTGCCCCCACAGCGGCCTGTTGCACCAGGTTACGGGCCGCTTGGCTGCTGAAGCCCATACGTTCAGCCTCTTGCTGCATCGCATCCATAAACAGGAAGAAGTAGGCCGGGGCACTCCCCGCAGCGGCTATTACGCCATTGATATCGTTTTCGTCATCGACCCAACAGATTTTACCCACTGAACTCATCAGGCTGCTGGTGTAATCGCGGTCCTGTTGGCTTACCTGAGCCGGTGCATACAGCCCACTGATGCCTTCCCCCACCAGTGCGGGTGTATTGGGCATAATACGCACAATATTCAAGGCGGTGCCGAGCATTTGATAGAATCGGCTGACCAGGATACCCGCTGCAATGGATAACACCAGTTTGCCAGAGAAATTAACCTGCTGTTGTAACGGTTGACAGACTTGCGCCATCATCTGTGGTTTTACCGCCAGCACCACCACATCGGCGGCTTGTGCGCAGGCGATATTGTCGGCACTGCTGATCACGCCATACTCGGCGGCCAGCGCATCACGCTTGCCCGGTGATGGTGCGCAAACGCTGATGGCGGAAGCCGGATAACCACTGGCAACCAGACCAGCGATAATCGCACGTGCCATATTGCCGGCACCAATAAAGGTTATTTTACGGTGTTGCATGGACTTCCTCATTGGTTGTATGGATTTGTTAGGCCCGAGCGCCAAAAATAGCGGTACCGATACGTACCAGGGTACTGCCCGCGGCGATAGCGGCGGACATATCGTCAGTCATCCCCATCGACAGCGTGTCCACTTGCGGATAACGCTGTTTAAGCGCCTGATAGGCGCTGTTCATCTGGCCAAATACCGCTAACTGGCGCTGATAATCGCTTTCCGGTGCCGGGATCGCCATCAATCCACGCAAGGTGATATTGGGTAGCGTAGCGATAGCTTCAGCCAAGGGGGCCAGTTCAGTCAAGGCAATGCCTGATTTACTCTGTTCGTCACTGATATTTATCTGGATCAGTACATTAAGCGCTGGCATACCCGCAGGGCGTTGATCGCTGAGTCGCTCGGCGATTCGCAGGCGATCAAGGGTATGGAACCAGTTAAAGTGCTCGGCAACCAGTCTGCTTTTATTGGATTGCAACGGGCCGATAAAGTGCCATTCCAAGCCAATTCCGTTGGGTTGCTGAGCAAAATACTGGATCTTCTCCACACCTTCCTGCACGTAATTTTCACCGAATGCGCGCTGACCTGCCGCGATGGCTTCTGCGATCGCTTCCACAGGTTTGGTTTTGCTGACTGCAAGCAATACCACCTCTTCTGGCGAGCGCGCGCAACTTAGCGCTGCGGTAGCAATACGCCCCCTGACATCTTGCAGGTTCTGTTGGATAGTACTCATAGTTAACCCAGGAGATTGATATGGATATCGATAAATTTGTGGCTCTTAGTGTAAAGCATAATGCTTCAGATCTGCACCTTTGTAGCGGTCATCTGCCCATGTTACGTATTGATGGTGAGTTGCAGGCGGTCGCGGGGGAAGAAATTATCTCGCCGCAGCAGATGGAGGCCGGGTGTAAGCCGTTATTAACGCCAAGTCTGTGGCAGCAATTGCAGCAGGTTGGGCAGCTTGACTTGGCATTGACCCTGGCGGATGGTGTGCGGTTACGGGCTAATTTCTTTTTACAAAACAGTGGGCTTTCCGTCGCGTTACGCAGGATAGCCAGCCATTGCCCAAACCTGGCGGAATTGGCCACCCCGGAGATTATCCCCACTTTGTTACAGCGCTCTGATGGTCTGATATTGGTGACTGGCGCCACAGGCAGCGGCAAATCCACCACCTTGGCGGCCATGATCGATTTTATTAATCAGCATCAGCACCGCCATATTCTCACTTTGGAAGATCCTATCGAGTTTGTTCATCACAGTCGTTGTTGCTTAATTCAGCAACGGGAACTGGGGCGTGATACTCACAGCTTCGACGCTGCATTGCGTGCCGCATTACGTGAAGACCCTGATGTGATCCTGCTGGGGGAGCTGCGTGACACCACCACTATTCGGCTGGCCTTAACGGCTGCGGAAACCGGCCATCTGGTACTGGCGACCCTGCATACGCGTAGTGCAGCACAAGCGGTAGAGCGGCTGGTGGATGTATTCCCCGCAGAGGAAAAGCCCTATGTACGCGCGCAGTTAGCTAACAGCCTGCAAGCGGTGATTGCCCAAAAGCTGTTGAGCCGGCCTGGTGGAGGGCGAGTGGCTATTTACGAAATTCTTACCGCCACGGCGGCGGTTAGCAGCATGATCCGTGAGGGGAAAACCCATCAGTTGGCCAGTGTGTTACATAGCGGGGGGCAAGCGGGTATGCAAACCTTTGAACAAGGGCTACAGCAGCGTATTCAAGCGGGGATACTCAGCGGGGGAGGGCCTAAGGATGCTGCTCAAACCAGCTTTCCAGAATAACCACCGCAGAGGCTGAATCCACACTACCTTTGTCGAGCGCCCGGAAGCCCCCCCGGTCAAACAGGTGTGAACGGGCTTCAACGGTGCTTAAACGTTCATCATGCAGAATTACCTGCACACCAAAGCGACCATGCAGGCGATTGGCAAATTTACGGGCACGTTCAGTTAACGGTTGCTCAGTGCCATCCATATTCAGCGGCAAACCGACTACCACTAAATCGGGTTGCCACTCTTGCAATAGACGTTCAACTTTTTGCCATTCCGGTACGCCATCCTGTGCCTTGAAGGCAGGTAATGCCCGTGCGGTGCCGGTGATTTCCTGGCCGATAGCCGCACCGATGCTTTTAGTACCGAAATCAAAGGCAATAATAGTACGGTTGGTCATCAGGCATGTCCTGCTTGGTTGGCAATGCTACGAATATCAATCCCTAAGCGGTTTGCCGCTTCACGCCAGCGGTTAGCGATTGGCGTATGGAACAGGATCTCGTTATCGGCCTCGGTGGTTAGCCAGGCATTAGCCAGCACTTCTTGCTCTAACTGGTCCTTGTCCCAGCCAGCATAGCCGAGTGCAACCAGTACCTCTGCGGGTTGGTTCGGGGTACCGAGCGTTTCCAGTACATCTTTCGAGGTGGTGATCATGGTCGTTGGCGAGATCAGGATGCTGGAGTCAAAGCCTTGATGTGGCGTATGCAGAATAAAACCGCGATCATCGGCCAACGGCCCGCCAGAGAATACTGGTTTCTTCAGGTTAATTGATGGGTCGCGCGGTGAAGGTTGGATGTTAAGTTTTTCCAACACCGTTTCAACGGTGAAATGCTCCACTGGTTTATTGATGACCAACCCCATGGCTCCTTCATCGTTATGTTCGCAAACGTATATCACTGCATGCTTAAAGCGCGGATCTTCCATGGCAGGCATGGCGATCAGGAAATGGTGCTGTAAATTCATATGGTTATATAAGTCAGTGGTTTTTAATTAGGGATAGTCAATACACTCTAAATAATTCGAGTCGTTATAGCATCCCCTTTCAGAGAAAGGGGATGGGGTAGTTAGCTTTTCGCCAGGCGCTTTTCAATGGCATCCATCAACATGCCGGTGATTGAAACAGGGAAGGCGGCTTCGATCTCGCGAGCGCAAGTTGGGCTGGTGACGTTGATCTCAGTGAGGCGGTCGCCGATCACATCCAATCCAACAAAAATCAATCCTTTCTCTTTGAGGGTTGGGGCCACTGCACGGGCAATTTCCCAATCACTGGCACTTAGCGGGCGAGCCTCACCCCGGCCACCTGCTGCCAGGTTACCACGGGTTTCCCCCTGTGCCGGGATACGTGCCAGGCAATAAGGCACGGGTTCACCATCTACCACCAGAATACGTTTATCCCCGTCCTTAATCGCTGGCAGGAAGTTCTGTGCCATACAGAAACGGCTACCGTGTTCGGTCAGGGTTTCGATAATTACCGACAGGTTCGGATCATCCTGCTTAATACGGAAGATGGAAGCTCCCCCCATACCATCAAGCGGTTTGAGGATAATATCGCCATGCTGCTGGTGGAACTCACGAATACGGGCTGCACTGCGGCTCACCAGGGTGTCTGGTGTCAGTTCTGGGAACCAGGCGGTAAACAGTTTTTCGTTACAGTCACGCAGGCTCTGCGGTTTGTTGACGACCAGGGTTCCTTTCACTTCTGCACGTTCTAGAATATAGGTGGCATAAATGAATTCGGTATCAAATGGCGGATCCTTACGCATCAGGATCACATCCAGCTCATGCAGTGGCAGGTCTTGCTCAGTGCCAAAATTGAACCAGTTCTCCTGGTCTTGTTTTACCGTCAGTTGTCGAGTGCGGGCTCGGCCCTCACCGGCATGCAGATAGAGGTCACCCATCTCCATATAGTGAATTTGCCAACCACGGCGTTGTGCTTCAAGTAGCATGGCAAAACTGGTGTCTTTCTTGATATTGATGGATGCAATAGGGTCCATCACGATGCCGAGCTTGATCATCTCTTCTCCTTACAAACCTGTTATCACAGGCTATTAGCCCAGGTCGCCGAAACGGACCTGCAAGGCGGTAATTGCGGTGAGGGCGGTGGTTTCGGTACGTAAAACCCGCGGCCCTAACAGAATATCAGTAAATCCATAACCTGCAGTCATGGCAATTTCATCGCTGGATAATCCCCCTTCTGGCCCAATCAGTAACCGCACATGCTTCACCGGTAATGGCAGTGTATTGATGCTTTGGCTCGCGCGAGGGTGCAGATTCAGTTTGAGGCTATCATCTTGTTCTGCGCACCAGTCTGATAGTGACATGGCTTCACGGATTTCTGGAATGCGGTTGCGGCCACATTGCTCGCAGGCGGCGATGGCAATTTTTTGCCACTGTTGGCGTTTTTTGGCCAAGCGTTCACCAGCAAGCGTAACACCACAACGCTCGGAAAACAGCGGGGTGATGAGGTTAACGCCTAGCTCAATAGACTTTTGGATGGTGAACTCCATTTTATCCCCACGGGAGATAACCTGGCCAAGGTGCAGATTGAGCGGTGATTCACGGTCTTCCCACTGCGCGCCGTGAACCTGAACCAGCAGATTCTTTTTATCGGCCCGGGTGATTTCGGCATCAAATATCTGGTTGCTGCCGTCGAACAACTGCAACTTTTGCCCAGTGCTCATGCGAAGTACTCGGCCAACATGATTAGTCGCATCCTCGCTCAGAGCGATTTCGCTATTAGCGCTCAATGGGGCAGGATGGTAAATGCGAGGTATACGCATAATGGTTCTCAGATCCTGGCTTGATGAAAGTGCGCTGTTTTCAAGCAGCGCGAACGTATTTACGCATTAAAGTACTATAGTAGGTCAGCAATAGTAGGTCAGTCTTTTCGTTGCTGACAAGCCTGTTGAATATACGGGTTATTATTGCCTTGTACGAGGGCGATACGCGCTTCTCTTTGGCATTCCCAGAGGCTGACGGGGTACTGACGGTCCCAAGCGTCAAAAAGTTGGGTTTGCTGCCGTGAAAGTTGCAGGTGATAACGGTCACGCATATAGAAGTAAGTACGGGCAATGGCACCGCGCGCACGGGCTGGCGGCTCTGCCTGTTTATTTTTGAAATCGACTTTCATTGGGCATTGGCCGTATTGACCTTCCCCACCATTCCATTGGCTGAACATAAAATTATTGCGGTCACCATTCACTTCGCCGATGGCGGGTTGCAGGTTATGCAGGTCAGTTTCCATTTGGCGATAAACGGGGTCTTTATCGCAGTTCTTGCGGCCACCGTTTTGCCAGCATTGCAATTGGTGGCCAAACTGCCAGGCCGGGACCACATGTTCCCATTCAATGCGCTCAGCACGCTGAGTATTTTTACGCACCTGATAACCGCAACTGGTGAGGTCAGGAATACCCTGTTTTCCCTGCCAATGGATCTTACAGCCACAGTAGAAGCTACCTGGGGCATCTTGATTGATTTTAGCTGCGGCGGCTTTGGCTTGGGTGAAGTTATTAATACCTTGTGCCAAGGCGCTGCTGGAGAGGGCTAAGGCCACTATAAATAAAATTTTGCGAGGCATATTCCAAAACTGTTTGAAATGGCAAAGTAGGCAGGGTAGTCGAAGTTATCGGCAGTAGCAAATGGTGATATACCCGTCGTGAATCAAACGGCGGGATGTGAGTAGAAACTTATATGCGTTTGCGGGTGAATTTGTACACGCTTACTGGTTGTCAGCCTGAAAATAACAGCTTTTCACCACATTGGCGGCAACGGTATTCGCTCTCGCTACGCATCACTCGGTTATGGCGGCGCAGCGTCAACTGATGTTGCTGGCAAGCGCAGCGATAAGGAAAGGTTTTGCTCTGTACCGAGCTGATTTCAAATCGGTGGGTGCGGCGGGCGGAAACCAGTAGCACTTGCTCCATCATCCAGCGCCATTCTCGACCATGGGGTGCAACGCGGCCAAAATGGCGGAACACCAGCAAATGGGCCAACTCATGGGGGACGACTTCATCAATAAACGGCTGTTGGTTTTCCAGCAATAGCACCGGGTTGAGGCGGATTTCCCAGCTTTGCAACCAGGCGGTGCCCGCGCTGGTGCCCCGTTGCTGGTAAATGACTTTCGGTTCAGGAAATTCAACGGCTAAATGTTGCTGCGCCAATTGTAATTTATCCTGTAGGCAGCGCATCACCGCTTGTTGTAGTGCAATGGGGACTCTTATTCGGTTCATTGATGTTAGCTTAAGTAATGAGGCAATGGCTGGCAAAAGGGGATATGAACGGAGATGATATACCGTAGTAATGGAGATTTCATCAGGTAGGATAAAACACACCGTTATTGCTAAGCTACTGAGTTAATCGCGGCTATTTTGCGATTTAGCGCAACGACTGATGGCCTGAAAATACGTAAGGTATAGAGAGTTTTTGACGCAGCGCGCTCTGAGCATGCAGAGCACGTGTGAATTTAACGCAGCTGATGTTGCAAGTGAGAGATCAATGTCGAATAAACCGTTTTATTACCAAGACCCGTTCCCACTAAAGGCAGACGATACGGAATATTACCTATTAAGCCGCGATTATGTTTCCATCGATCAGTTTGCTGGTCAGGAGGTGCTTAAGGTTGATCCGCAAGCTTTGACGCTGGTTGCTCAGCAGGCTTTTCACGATGCCTCATTTATGCTGCGTACCGGTCATCAACAACAAGTTGCTGATATTCTGCATGACCCAGAAGCCAGCGAGAATGATAAGTATGTTGCTTTGCAATTTTTGCGCAATTCCGAAATTGCAGCCAAGGGCATTTTGCCTACCTGCCAGGATACCGGCACCGCAATTATTGTAGGTAAGAAGGGGCAGCGAGTTTGGACCGGTGGTGGCGACGAAGAAGCCTTGTCACGTGGGGTATACAACACGTTTATTACCGATAATCTGCGTTATTCGCAAAATGCCGCACTGGATATGTATAAAGAGGTCAATACCGGTTGCAATCTGCCTGCGCAGATCGATCTCTATAGTGTGGATGGCGAAGAGTATAAATTCCTGTGTATTGCCAAAGGTGGCGGTTCAGCCAATAAAACATATTTGTACCAAGAAACTAAAGCGTTGTTGTCACCAGGCAAGTTGAAAGATTATCTGGTGGATAAAATGCGTACTCTGGGGACATCGGCGTGCCCACCGTACCATGTGGCTTTTGTTATCGGTGGTACTTCTGCCGAAGCAACGCTGAAAACCGTCAAGCTGGCTTCAACGAAATATTATGATGGCTTGCCAACAGAAGGTAATGAGCACGGCCAGGCGTTCCGCGATGTGGCTCTGGAAGAAGAACTGCTGAAAGAGGCGCAAAAACTGGGCATCGGGGCGCAGTTTGGGGGTAAATATTTCGCCCATGATGTTCGTGTGGTGCGTTTACCGCGTCATGGGGCTTCTTGCCCAGTAGGGATGGGGGTTTCCTGTTCAGCCGATCGTAATATCAAAGCCAAGATCAACCGTGAAGGTATCTGGTTGGAAAAACTGGAACATAATCCAGGTCGGTTTATTCCGCAAGAACTGCGTCAGGCGGGGGAAGGTGAGGCCATCAAAGTGGATCTTAACCGGCCAATGGCCGAGATCCTCAAGCAGTTGTCACAATACCCGGTCTCAACTCGCCTTTCTTTGAGTGGAACCATTATTGTTGGGCGAGATATTGTTCACGCCAAGTTGAAAGAGCGGCTGGATCGTGGTGAAGACTTGCCACAATACATAAAAGACCACCCGATCTATTATGCAGGCCCGGCCAAAACACCAGCAGGTTATCCTTCAGGTTCTTTGGGGCCAACAACCGCTGGGCGTATGGATTCTTATGTCGATCAGTTGCAGTCTCATGGTGGCAGCATGATTATGCTGGCTAAGGGGAATCGCAGTCAGCAGGTGACTGATGCTTGTCACAAGCATGGTGGGTTCTACCTAGGGAGTATCGGTGGCCCGGCCGCCGTTTTGGCGCAGCAGAGTATCAAGAGCCTGGAGTGTGTGGAATATCCTGAGTTGGGTATGGAAGCGCTCTGGAAAATTGAAGTGGAAGATTTCCCGGCCTTTATTTTGGTGGATGATAAAGGCAACGATTTCTTCCAGCAGGTTCTGTCATCACAATGTACAGGTTGTGTGAAGTAACCCAGCCCGGTTGATTCAAGTTGTAGCCTGACCGTCATCGAGAGGCCCATTGCTGGGCCTCTTTCTTTCTGTGCCGCAGTAGCCTAATTCCGCCGTAGCCGATATTTCTGGAGTCCAGAGTTTGCTAACCCACTCGATGATTAAACGCCTTGAATCATAGGGTATTACAACTATGCTTAATTCATTATTGATGACTGAAAAGTGATGTCGCATGACGAGGCCACAGCCAGAAGAGGCTACCCGCACAGCCAGAGGTAAGTTCTCTTTCGCCAAAAATCGGTTAATAAAAATTAATCTACTGCCATTGATGTTATTTATCGTTGGGGTAGTTCTGTCTGCAGTTGGCACTTGGCAGATCTACCGTGAAATAGAAGATCATGCCAAAATTGAGTTTAAAAATGATGTAGAAAGGGTCTCAGGGGAACTGGTTCGTCGTTTCCTACAAACGGTAAATGGTTTGAATGGTGCGCGCGGAGTTTATGCGACTAATAATCATTTAACTCGAGAGCAATTCCGCGCTTATGTGGCTTCACGTGACTTGCCGGTGGACTTTCCTGGCGTGAGAGGGTTTGGTTTTATTCAACGGGTTGAGCGTAATAATCTCGATGAGTTTATAAAAGCCGTTAGGGCGGATGGGGCACCTGAATTTACTCTTCGTCAGCTGAATGATAAAAATTACAATGATCTGTATATCATCAAATTTCTCGAGCCAGCCAAAGGTAATAAAGGTGCTGAGGGGTTAGATATTGGCTCGGAAGCGGTGAGACGGGCAGCTGCATTATCGGCTATTAATACGGGGAATGCGACATTAACGGGTGCCGTTAATCTGGTACAAGAGAGCCGTAAAATCCCAGGGGTACTATTATATGTTCCGGTTTACGCCACAGGGAGTATGCCGACTACTCCTGAACAGCGGCAGGAATCACTGGTAGGGTTAGTTTATTCACCCATAGTGATAGCAGAGTTGCTAAGTGATATTCCTGAGTTTGTTAATAGAAGAGTCAATATAGAACTGTTTGATAGTATAAATAATATATCTACACAGAATTTGATTTTTGATGCATCCGCCAATAAAGAGTCTGATTTTATCACTAAAGAAGCAAAAAAAGATCAGTTTGAGGCTGACGGCGAGTTTGTTGACACCAGCATATTGCATCTTCCTGGCCGCGATATGACACTAAGAGTCAGTCGGTTTGCAAACTATGAAGATACGACTGAACGTTATGCCTCTTGGTTGTTATTTTTACTTGGCTGTTTGTTAAGTGGCGTGTTGGCACTGTTTCTCCGCCAGCAAATTAATGGTCGCTATCGTGCCGAACGCTTGGCTTATAATATGACGGCTGATCTTGAACGGCTGGCCTTGGTGGCTAAAAATACCTCTAACGCAGTGGTTATTACTGATATAAACCGCTTGATTGTTTGGGTTAATGAGGGGTTTGAGCGCATTACGGGGTACAGTAAAAGTGAAGTGCTCGGTAAATCACCAGGAGCATTATTACAGTGTGCGAACAGTGATAAAAAAGTTCTGGCGCAAATGGGAAACGCTTTACATGCCGGAGAGTCGTTTAAAGGAGAAATCATCAATTGTTCCAAATCGGGTAAGGAGTACTGGATTGAGCTGGAGATCCAGCCGCGTTATAACGATAAGAATGAAGCCATCGGTTTTATGGCAATTGAATCGGATATCAGTGAACGTAAAGCCACTTATTTCCGTCTGGAAGCTGCTTTGCGAGAAAACAATGCCTTGCTCAGTACACTTAATTTATATGGCATCGTCTCTTCTGCAGACTGTAATGGGCAGATTATTGATGTTAATGATGCTTTCTGTAGCATCAGTGGCTATAAGCGCGAGGAGTTGATTGGCAACAATTACCGGATGCTGGAGTCTCATGCGCATTCGCCCGAATTCTGGTTATCCATGTGGAATGATATCTCGAGTGGAGTTCCGTGGCGGGGGGTTATTTGCAATAAATCGAAGAGCGGCGAACTCTATTGGGTTGATACCACTATTGCACCTTTTAAAAATAGCGCGGGCGAAATTGATCGGTATGTCTCTATTCAGACCGATATTACCGCCAGCAAAAATCAACAAGCCAGTTTGATTATCGCGCGTAATCAATTAGTCAGGGCGGCAGATGTGGCTGAACTGGGTATTTGGTCTTGGAATATTCCTGAAAGTACGCTCTCTTTTGATGAGCGGATGAATGATATCTATGCATTACCGCTTGAATTACGCCATGGCCCTATTTCACAGGATTACTGGTTTGATTTATTGCACCCGGAAGATCGTCAGGATGTCGCATCTGCTTTAAACCAGGCATTAGAAGGTGAAGATGTTTACCGCCAAGACTTTAGGGTGGTTATTGATAATCAAGTACGCTTTATTCAATCCACCGGTACCGTGGAGCGGGATGAGAATGGGCACCCTGTGTTGATGATGGGTATCAATCGTGATATTACTCAGCAACGTGAGAATGAAAATATACTGCGTGCAGCCAGGCAGGCAGCAGAAGAGGCCAATAGCGCCAAATCTGCATTCTTAGCGACCATGAGCCATGAACTGCGCACCCCAATGAACGCTATTCTTGGCATGATGACACTACTGAGAAAAACCGGGTTAAATACCAAACAGGCAGATTATGCGGTCAAAATTGAAGCAGCGGCACGCTCACTACTGCATCTGCTTAATGACATTCTAGACTTTTCAAAAGTTGAATCAGGCAAGATGGTATTGGAATGTATTCCATTTAATATTCATGAAATGCTGAGGGATCTGTCGGTTATTTTATCCGGTAATTTGAAAGTTAAAAGTGTCGAAGTTTTATTTGATATTGATCCGCAACTACCCACTTTTGTTGAAGGGGATAGCATGCGGTTGCAGCAAGTATTAACCAATCTTGGCAGTAATGCGCTGAAATTTACTGAGAAAGGTGAAGTGGTTCTGTTTATCAAGGTGGTGAAGAAAGAGAGTCATTATGTGACGTTGCAGTTTGGGGTCCGTGATACCGGAATTGGGATTGCTCCTGAGCACCAAGAGAGAATATTCAGCGCATTTACTCAAGCAGAAGCCTCCATCACCCGCCGATTTGGTGGTACTGGGCTAGGGTTGGTCATCAGCCAGCGTTTTGTCAGTTTGATGGGGGGAACATTACAGCTGGAAAGCCAGCTCGGTTTTGGTAGCCTGTTCCATTTCACGGTGACTCTGCCAATACCTTCTCAGCCGCTTTCAGGGCCGCAGATTTCAGGGACCTTGGCAAATAAAGTCAATGTCCTGCATCAGCTACGCGTGTTGGTTATTGATGATAATTTGACCTCTTGTAATCTGATTAAACGGATGGGGGAGTCACTCAACTGGACAGTTGATGTGGCAACCAGCGGCAATGACGCTTTGCAATTGATTAATACACAGCGTGAGCAAGGAATGACTTACGGTGCATTATTTATTGACTGGAAAATGCCTGGCTTAGATGGTTGGCAGACCAGTAAAGCCGTGCGTGAACTGATGTCGAAAGGTAACTCGCCAATGATTGTGATGATTACTGCTCATGGTCGCGAAATGTTGTTAGCACGCAGTGAAGAAGATCAAACATTGATTGACGGTTATCTGATTAAACCGATTACTGCCTCGATGTTGCTGGATTCAGTTACTGACGTGTTAAGTCATAATAATCAGTCAGACAATTCAAAGATGGTGCAGCAGACATCCTCTCATCGATTAGAGGGCATCAGGTTGTTGGTGGTTGAAGATAATTTAAATAATCAGCAAATCGCACGAGAGTTATTGGAGGATGAAGGAGCTATTGTTCAGATTGCTAATCAAGGGCAAGAAGCCATTGATATACTTCAGGATAACTCGGCTTTATTTGATGTGGTGCTGATGGATTTACAAATGCCGGTCATGGATGGTTTAACGGCTGCGCGCTATATTCGTGGCACTTTAGGGTTGGCTGATTTACCGATTATCGCCATGACGGCCAATGCGATGACTTCTGACCGTGATGCTTGTTTAGCCGCAGGGATGAACGATCATATCGGCAAGCCCTTTGAGCTGAATAATTTGATCCGGGTGATTCGCAAGTACAGTAAGCGCCCTGAATTGGTGCTGGTTGCCAGTGAAAATTACCCCAGTTCACCATTAGGACAGGAATGGAAAAATGTAGCGGCTGCCGCAGGTATTGATATTACCTCTGCCATTGATCGATTAGGTGGCGACATTGAACTTTATCAGAATATGTTGTTGTTGTTTTCCTCCGAATTGGCTGATTTCCCGCAGCAGTTGGATAAATTTGTGGTTCAGCAGGATTGGCCCGCTTTATCGCGGTTGTTGCACACCCTTAAAGGGTTGGCGGCGCAATTGGGGGCACCTTACTTATCGCAGATGGCCAGTGATGGCGAGCAATTGTTGAAGAACTCACCAACACTGCCATCAGAAGGGATGGCTAGGTTGTTTGATGAGGTAAAAAAGGAAGCACAATCAATACAGATGGCACTGGTACAGCTAAGTCAGTTATCACCTGATGATGTACATCAGGCAGCGTCAAAAGAAGAGACAGACACGCATCCTATTCTTTCTGAGTTGAATGCTTTGATAGCCTTGCTGCAAAATTCAGATATGGCGGCATTAGAGGTAATGCGTAAATTGCAAACGAACTTTGGTTATCATTTTGGTGAACAGTTGCGCCCATTAAGTGATGCAATCAATCAGTTAGATTTTACTCTGGCGATTGAAGTAAGCCAGGCATTGTTAAGTGCGCTTTCTATTCAGGGAGAGAGCCATAATGCCAATAAGTAATCTACCTGAGTTGGATTCAACACTGTTTTTTCCGCAACAGGGAACGGCGAAGCTGCTGATTGTGGATGATCACCCGATCAATATTCAGATGCTATATCAAGTGTTTTCCGCCGATCATCAAGTTTATATGGCGACGAATGGTAAGCAGGCTCTGGAGGTCTGTTTAAAGCAGCAGCCAGATTTGATTTTGCTGGATATTGAAATGCCTGATATCAGTGGCTATGAGGTGTGTGCACAATTGAAGGCGATGCCTGAAACCAAAGATATTCCGATTATTTTTGTTACCTCTCATAGTAATGAAGAAACTGAAACGCGTTGTTTCCAGGAAGGGGCAGCTGATTTTGTCAGTAAGCCGATCAATAGAAATACAGTTAAAGCCAGGGTTCATACCCAGTTGTTATTGCGGGCACAAGCGAACTTATTGCGACAATTACTTTATTTTGATGAGGTCACCGAGGTTCATAATCGCCGTTACTTTGATGAGCGATTACATCAGGAGTGGCAGTTTGATAGCCAGGCACCGCTGAGCTTGATTCTTATTGATGTCGATTTTTTTAAAAAATATAACGAATTGTATGGGCACCAGGAGGGAAACATTAGTCTGCGGCGTATTGCGAAGTCAACGCAGCTGGTTGTTACGCGGCCAAGAGATGTTGTCGCACGTTATGGTGATGAAAACTTTGCCTGTTTACTGCCTAATACCGAATTTAATCATGCGATGGCGATAGCCGAGAAGATAAGAGCACAAATTATTGCTCTTGAGATCCATCATAGTGATTCGTTTGTATCGCCGTTTGTCAGCGCTAGTCTGGGCGTCTGTTGCCGAGGTGCCAAGAGCTCAGGGAGCCTTGATGATTTTTTGCACCAGGCAGCAGAACAATTATATAAGGCGAAGAAAAATGGCAAGAACCAGGTTTGCGGGGCGTTGTTAGGCTCTATCGGTTAATCGGTTAATTGATTTGTTGGTAATTGCATTATTCAGAAAGGCTTAAAGCGCTATAGCCAGCCCCTCTGTGATTTGATTAATGTATCTTACTCAAACCGCAGGGGGCTGGCCGATGAGTCAATTTACTGATTGTTGAGTTTTTTGTTTAATCACATAGCCGATACCGAGAATGGCAACCCACACTGGAATTAACAGAACGGAAATCCGAATGCCAGGTGTTAGGTACATAATCACCAGAATACCCGCCAGAAATACCAGGCATAGATAGTTACTGAACGGATACCAGAACGCCTTGAACTTCGGTTGTACCCCTTCACGCATTTTAGCGGCACGGAATTTCAGGTGCGCCAGGCTGATCATCGCCCAGTTGATCACCAGCGCAGAGACTACCAGTGCCATCAATAGCTCAAAGGCACGGCCAGGAATCAGGTAGTTGATCAATACACAGAACCCGGTTGCCACGGCAGAGAAACCAATGGCAATCACTGGTACGCCACGGCCATCGACCTTCATTAGGGCTTTCGGGCCATTACCTTGTTTCGCCAGACCGTACAACATGCGGCTGTTGCAGTAAACACAACTGTTATAGACCGATAGTGCGGCAGTGAGTACCACGATATTGAGTACCGTTGCCACCATATTGCTGTTTAATGCATGGAAGATCAGGACAAATGGGCTACCACCTTCAACCACTTTACCCCACGGATAGAGTGACAGCAGAATGGTCAGGGAGCCGATATAAAAAATCAGGATACGGTAGATGACCTGGTTGGTGGCTTTGGGAATGCTTTTTTCCGGGTTATCAGCTTCAGCTGCGGTAATCCCCACCAGTTCCAACCCACCAAATGAGAACATGATCACCGCGATAGCCATCACTAATCCCATAACACCGTTCGGGAAAAATCCCCCTTGAGCCCAAAGATTGGTCACTGTGGCTTCTGGTCCACCTTGGCCGCTGAGCAACAAATAAGAACCAAAGGCGATCATACCGATAATGGCGACCACTTTGATGATGGCAAACCAGAATTCCATCTCTCCATAGACCTTCACATTGGACAGGTTGATGGCATTGATGACCAGAAAGAACACGGCGGCCGAAACCCAGGTTGGGATCTCTGGCCACCAGTATTGTACATAGATACCCACAGCCGTCAGTTCCGCCATGGCAACCAGCACATATAACACCCAATAATTCCAGCCAGAGGAGAAACCTGCGAACCCCCCCCAGTATTTATACGCAAAGTGACTAAAAGAACCAGCGACTGGCTCTTCAACGACCATTTCACCTAATTGACGCATGATCAGGAACGCAATAAAACCGCCAATGGCATAACCCAGAATGACTGATGGGCCAGCCATTTTTATGGTTTGGGCGATACCCAGAAACAAACCGGTACCGATTGCCCCGCCTAAGGCAATAAGCTGAATATGGCGGTTTTTCAGGCCGCGTTTCAGCTGGTCGTGTTGTTGACCACTCATTAAAAGAATCCTCTGTTGTTGCAGAACACGAATATTGCAGAACATGAATGTTGCAGATGTTGTTGCAGAACACCGATGTTGCAGAATGCCAATGCTGTAAATTTTAAATTACAATTTGTGTATTTTTTTGTTTACATTTTTTGATATCGGAAATCTATCCCTCTACTACCATGCGGCACAGAATAGTGGTAAGCACGAAAGTTTGCACCTGTTTTATACTCAAGTTTATTCATATTGAGAGGGAATAGGGGCGTGTTCAGTGTTCTATGCTTCTTTGTTTCAACGCTAGGCAGTCAGTATGCCAACTCTCCCTGCTGCCATTATGCTGTCATAACAGCTTGATATTCATGCTAACCATAAGTTTCATAAAAGTTAAATTCGTCACTGACCGAGTAAATGGTATTACCAAT
Source organism: Serratia sp. HNCC26DJ244 (assembly GCF_057180565.1). Classification (NCBI taxonomy): domain Bacteria; kingdom Pseudomonadati; phylum Pseudomonadota; class Gammaproteobacteria; order Enterobacterales; family Yersiniaceae; genus Serratia; species Serratia sp. HNCC26DJ244. Next base: position 42,993 of record NZ_JBXUGO010000018.1, read on the forward strand.
ACGGCGTTAATGGATTACGCATTTTTGTGGTCTGACAAGTTAAAAATGGCGGCTTAAATGATTTCGATCAAATTCCATATGGACAATAGGTGAATGATTTGTTACTTTGTCGGCACGTTTTTGGAATTGGTATTACCAATTGACTCCGCGCCCTTCGCAGAGAAGAAAGCATCCATGACATACAGCAAAATACGCCAACCTAAATTGTCAGATGTTATCGAGCAACGGCTCGAGTATCTGATCCTTGAGGGGACACTGCGTCCGGGCGAAAAGCTACCCCCGGAGCGGGAGCTGGCAAAGCAATTTGATGTTTCTCGTCCTTCGTTGAGAGAAGCTATTCAGCGCCTTGAAGCCAAGGGGCTGCTGCTGCGTCGTCAGGGTGGTGGCACCTTTGTACAAACCAATTTGTGGCAGAGCTTCAGCGATCCGTTGGCTGAACTGCTTGCTGACCATCCCGAATCACAATTCGATCTGCTTGAAACCCGTCATGCCCTTGAGGGCATCGCCGCCTATTATGCCGCACTACGTGGCACCGATGAGGATCTGGCGCGTATCCGCGATTGTCATGATGTTATTGAGCAAGCTCAAAACAGCGGCGATCCCAACGCGGAAGCTGAGGCGGTGATGCAGTATCAGGTTGCGGTAACCGAAGCGGCTCATAACGTGGTGTTACTCCATCTGCTGCGTTGTATGGGGCCAATGTTGCAACAAAACGTCCATCAGAACTTTGAATTGCTTTACTCGCGCCATGAGATGTTGGCAACAGTGAGTAGTCATCGCGCCAGAATTTTTGAGGCGATAATGGCTCGCGAACCTGAAAAGGCCCGTGAAGCCTCGCATCGTCATTTGGCGTTTATTGAGGAAATTTTGCTGGATCTCGACAGAGAACGCACCCGACGCGAGCGATCGCTGCGGCGTCTCCAGCAACGCAAGGATTAATAGAGTGGTTCTCTGCAGTGGACACCAGCCTGTGGAGATAAAGCTCGAAGTGCTGAATTTAGCATTTAAAGTAGAAACCGATACCCAAGTTGATTCGAGTTGTAGCCAATAACACTGCCGCTTGAGAAACGATGGGAATAAACAAAACCATTAGACAGATAAGGAATACCACCATGTCAGAACGTTTAAACAATGACGTGGATCCGATCGAAACTCGCGACTGGTTACAGGCGATCGAATCGGTCATCCGTGAAGAAGGTGTTGAGCGAGCTCAGTTTCTGATTGATCAACTCTTGGGGGAGGCCCGCAAAGGTGGTGTTAGCATTGCTGCGGGCGCTGGCGCTAGTAAGTATATCAATACCATTGCGGTAGAAGATGAACCCGCCTACCCCGGGGACCTGGATCTGGAACGTCGTATTCGTTCCGCGATCCGTTGGAATGCGGTCATGACGGTACTGCGTGCTTCCCAGAAAGATCTGGATCTGGGCGGCCATATGGCTTCTTTCCAATCCTCAGCTACCTTCTATGAAGTCTGCTTTAATCACTTTTTCCGTGCCCGTAATGCCAAAGATGGTGGTGATCTGGTTTACTTCCAAGGTCATATCTCCCCTGGCGTTTATGCTCGTGCCTTCCTGGAAGGCCGCTTGACCGAAGATCAAATGAACAATTTCCGTCAGGAAGTTCATGGTAAAGGGCTCTCTTCTTACCCACACCCTAAACTGATGCCGGAATTCTGGCAGTTCCCAACGGTCTCTATGGGGTTAGGCCCCATCAGCGCTATCTATCAGGCTAAGTTCCTCAAGTATCTGGAACATCGTGGTCTGAAGGACACCTCAGGACAAACCGTTTACGCTTTCCTGGGTGATGGCGAAATGGATGAGCCAGAATCCAAAGGGGCGATCACTATCGCTACCCGTGAAAAGCTGGATAACCTGGTGTTTGTCATCAACTGTAACTTGCAGCGCCTCGATGGCCCAGTTACCGGTAATGGCAAGATTATCAATGAGCTGGAAGGTATCTTCGCGGGTGCTGGCTGGCAGGTATTGAAGGTCATCTGGGGTGATCGCTGGGATGAGTTGCTGCGCAAAGACACCAGCGGCAAACTGGTTCAATTGATGGGTGAAACGCTGGACGGCGATTATCAGACCTTCAAATCCAAAGACGGCGCTTATGTGCGTGAGCACTTCTTTGGTCGTTACCCGGAAACTGCTGCCTTGGTGAAAGACATGAGCGACGATGAGCTCTGGGCACTGAACCGCGGTGGTCACGATCCGAAGAAAGTCTATGCGGCATTGAAAAAAGCGCAAGAGACCAAAGGTAAAGCGACAGTTATCCTGGCCCATACCATTAAAGGTTACGGCATGGGTGAAACTGCAGAAGGCAAAAATATTGCCCACCAGGTGAAGAAAATGAACATGGAAGGCGTTCGCCATTTCCGTGATCGTTTCAATGTGCCGGTTGCCGATGCTGACATCGAAAAACTGCCGTACGTCACTTTCGACAAAGATTCTGCAGAATCCCAATATCTACACCAACGTCGTCAGGCACTGGAAGGCTATGTTCCTACTCGCCTGCCAGCGTTTACCGAGAAACTGGAAATGCCAGCACTGGAAGAGTTTGCCCCATTGTTGGAAGAGCAGAATAAAGAAATTTCTACCACCATCGCCTTTGTTCGTGCTTTGAACGTGATGTTGAAGAACAAGTCGATCAAAGATCGTCTGGTGCCAATTATCGCTGATGAAGCGCGTACCTTTGGTATGGAAGGCTTGTTCCGTCAAATTGGTATCTACAGCCCGAACGGTCAGCAGTACACGCCGCAAGATCGTGAGCAGGTGGCGTACTACAAAGAAGACGAGAAAGGGCAGATTCTGCAGGAAGGGATCAACGAACTGGGGGCTGCTTCTTCATGGTTGGCTGCTGCCACCTCCTACAGTACTAACGATCTGCCGATGATCCCGTTCTATATCTACTATTCGATGTTCGGTTTCCAACGTATCGGTGATCTGTGTTGGGCTGCTGGCGACCAACAAGCTCGTGGTTTCCTGATTGGCGGAACCTCAGGCCGTACTACGCTCAATGGCGAAGGTCTGCAGCACGAAGATGGTCACAGCCATATTCAATCGCTGACGATCCCTAACTGTATCTCCTATGACCCGGCTTATGCGTACGAAGTGGCCGTAATCATGCATGATGGTCTGGTGCGGATGTATGGTGACGCGCAAGAAAACGTCTACTACTACCTGACCACACTGAACGAAAACTACCATATGCCAGCCATGCCTAAGGGCGCTGAAGAAGGCATTCGTAAAGGGATCTATAAGCTGGAAACCTTGGAAGGCAGCAAAGGCAAAGTACAATTGCTGGGTTCAGGTGCCATCTTGCGTCATGTTCGTGAGGCAGCTCAGATCCTGGCGAAAGACTATGGTATCGGTTCAGATGTATTCAGCGTGACTTCGTTCACCGAACTGGCGCGTGAAGGTCAGGATTGTGAGCGTTGGAATATGCTGCATCCAACCGAAGCGCCACATGTGCCTTACGTTGCTCAGGTGATGAGTGATGCACCAGCAGTCGCGGCGACCGACTACATGAAGCTGTTTGCAGAGCAGATCCGTAACTTCATCCCGGCAACGGATTACCGTGTACTGGGTACTGATGGTTTCGGTCGTTCTGATAGCCGTGAGAACCTGCGTCACCACTTCGAAGTCGACGCTACTTATGTCGTGGTCGCGGCCCTGGGCGAATTGGCTAAACGTGGTGAAATCGATAAGAAAGTGGTTGCGGAAGCTATCGCCAAATTCAATATCGATGCAGATAAAGTCAACCCACGTTTGGCATAAGAGGTAAAGAATAATGTCTATCGAAATCAAAGTGCCGGACATCGGTGCAGACGAAGTTGAAATCACCGAAATTCTGGTGAAGGTTGGCGATAAAGTTGAAGTAGAACAATCGCTGATCACGGTGGAAGGTGACAAGGCTTCTATGGAAGTTCCTTCGCCACAAGCTGGTGTGGTGAAAGAGATCAAAATTGCTGTGGGTGATAAAACCACCACGGGCAAATTGATCATGATCTTTGACGCTGCCGGAGCCGCTGGGGCTGAAACAGCTGCACCAGTCGCCAACAGCGCGGAAAAACCAGCGGTGGTTGCTGCTGCGGTAAGTGCTGACCAAGACGTTGCGGTGCCCGATATTGGCTCGGATGAAGTGGAAGTCACCGAAATTCTGGTGAAGGTAGGGGATGTGGTTGCCGCCGAGCAGTCACTAATCACTGTCGAGGGCGATAAAGCCTCGATGGAAGTTCCCGCGCCATTCGCTGGTACGGTTAAAGAGATCAAAATCAATACTGGCGATAAAGTGAAGACCGGTTCCCTGATTATGGTCTTTGCCGTGGCTGATGCGGCGGCTCCGGCTGTGGCCGTAGCGGTTGCCGCACCTGCACCTGTTGCCAGCGCACCTGCTGCTGTGGCTCCGGTTGCACAACCGGCACCAGTTGCTGATACCAACCGCGGTGAGTTTACTGAGAACGAGGCTTACGTTCATGCTACCCCAGTCATCCGCCGCTTGGCGCGTGAGTTTGGTGTTAACCTGGCGAAAGTGAAAGGTACCGGGCGTAAAGGCCGTATTCTGCGCGAAGACGTTCAGGCTTACGTGAAAGACGCGGTTAAACGTGCGGAAGCTGCGCCGGCTACGGCTGGTGGTGGTCTGCCTGGTATGCTGCCATGGCCGAAGGTGGACTTCAGCAAGTTTGGTGAGATCGAAGAAGTTGAAATGGGCCGTATCCAGAAAATTTCTGGTGCCAACCTGAGCCGCAACTGGGTGATGATCCCCCATGTAACTCACTTCGACAAAACGGATATCACTGACCTGGAAGCGTTCCGTAAGCAGCAGAACAGTGAAGCAGAAAAGCGCAAACTGGATGTGAAGTTCACACCAGTGGTGTTTATCATGAAAGCAGTTGCTGCCGCCTTGGAACAGATGCCACGTTTCAACAGTTCTCTGTCTGAAGATGGCCAAAAGTTGACACTGAAAAAATACATCAATATTGGTGTGGCAGTGGATACGCCAAATGGTCTGGTAGTGCCGGTGTTCAAGGACGTGAATAAGAAAGGCATTGTGGAGCTTTCCCGCGAGTTGATGGCTATCTCCAAAAAAGCGCGTGACGGTAAGCTGACGGCCGGTGAAATGCAGGGCGGGTGTTTTACCATCTCCAGTTTGGGTGGTATTGGGACGACCCACTTTGCGCCGATTGTTAATGCGCCGGAAGTGGCTATTCTGGGGGTTTCCAAGTCGTCTATGGAGCCGGTGTGGAATGGTAAAGAGTTCATGCCACGCTTGATGATGCCGATGTCTCTCTCCTTCGACCACCGTGTGATCGACGGAGCTGATGGCGCACGCTTTATCACTATTATCAATAATATGCTGTCTGATATTCGCCGTCTGGTGATGTAATGAATCAAGGGGCGGTAGAGATGCTGCCCCTTTTGCAATTCAGTTGCGGTTCTGACGAGTTTTACATGACTCGACAGAATTGTTGCGACACGGGTCACTCGAACACGCTTTGCAGCTTATTAACAATTCTGTAAACTGCTTATACACAAAATAATTCGATTTATTTGATGTCAGGCAGTAGAAGCGGGTTAGTCAAGGACGTCTTTAAAGCACAAGTAACGCTAACAATGCAGCAACTTGAAAGGCGCAGGGGATATATAAACGTCTGACCCGGCGGACAAACAATTAAGAGGTCATGATGAGTACTGAAATTAAAACTCAGGTCGTGGTAATTGGGGCGGGCCCGGCAGGTTATTCTGCTGCTTTCCGTTGCGCTGATTTAGGTCTTGAAACCGTTCTGGTTGAACGTTATCCCACGTTGGGTGGGGTTTGTTTGAACGTGGGCTGTATCCCTTCTAAAGCATTGCTGCACGTTGCCAAAGTGATCGAAGAAGCCAAAGCGCTGGCTGAGCACGGCATTGTTTTCGGCTCGCCGAAAACCGACATCGATAAAGTGCGTATCTGGAAAGAAAAAGTGATCACCCAACTGACCGGTGGCCTGGCGGGTATGGCTAAAGGCCGTAAAGTGAACGTGGTCAATGGTCATGGCAAGTTTACTGGTTCCAACACTCTGCTGGTGGAAGGGGAGAATGGTGCAACCACCATTAACTTCGACAATGCCATTATTGCTGCAGGTTCCCGCCCAATCCAACTGCCATTTATTCCCCATGAAGATCCGCGCATCTGGGATTCAACCGATGCCTTGGAGCTGAGAAGCGTTCCTGAGCGTTTGCTGGTGATGGGGGGCGGTATTATCGGCCTGGAGATGGGTACGGTATACCATGCACTGGGTTCAAATATTGATGTGGTTGAAATGTTTGATCAGGTGATCCCTGCTGCTGACAAAGACGTAGTTAAGGTCTTTACCAAGCGTATCAGCAAACAGTTTAACCTGATGTTAGAGACCAAGGTTACTGCGGTGGAAGCCAGAGAAGATGGCATCTATGTGAGCATGGAAGGCAAGAAAGCACCTGCTGAACCACAGCGTTATGACGCCGTGTTGGTTGCCATTGGCCGTGTACCTAATGGTAAGCTGCTCGATGCTGGCAAAGCAGGCGTGGAAGTTGACGATCGTGGCTTTATCCATGTTGACAAGCAACTGCGTACCAATGTGCCGCATATTTTCGCCATTGGTGACATTGTGGGTCAGCCGATGCTGGCACATAAAGGTGTCCATGAAGGCCATGTCGCTGCCGAAGTTATCGCTGGCATGAAGCACTACTTTGATCCGAAAGTGATCCCATCCATTGCTTATACCGAACCCGAAGTTGCATGGGTGGGTATGACCGAAAAAGAAGCCAAGGAAAAAGGCGTTAGCTACGAAGTGTCGACCTTCCCATGGGCCGCTTCTGGCCGTGCTATCGCTTCTGATTGTGCTGATGGTATGACCAAACTGATTTTTGACAAAGAATCCCACCGTATCATCGGCGGCGCGATTGTCGGCACTAACGGCGGTGAATTGCTGGGTGAGATTGGTTTGGCTATCGAAATGGGTTGCGATGCAGAAGATCTGGCATTGACTATCCATGCGCACCCGACTTTGCATGAATCTGTCGGCTTGGCAGCAGAAATCTACGAAGGCAGTATCACTGACCTGCCTAACCCGAAAGCCAAGAAGAAGTAATTTTTGCGCTCTTGCGGTTAATCAGCGGCTCCTATATAGGGGCCGTTTTTTTATGTGCCACTTTTTATGAGTTAAGCTGAGGCGTTGCCAGCGTCAACGGCTTGCCAGACGATTACACCGCCCGCAACGATTCAGCAAAGATTTGATGTTGCTTTTATGTGAAGGAATTAACAACGGTTTTAAAGCCTGCTATGCTGGCTGAGTCAAACGAGGTGCTGTACCTTGCCACCCAGATAACAGTGCCTGTCAGGAACAATCATAATCAATAACAATGTGAGCGAGGAGAACGTCGTGCTAAAAGAATACCGTAAGCACGTAGCCGAGCGTGCTGCAGAGGGTATTGTCCCTAAGCCGTTAGATGCGATACAGATGGCTGCATTGGTCGAGTTATTAAAAAATCCGCCAACAGGTGAAGAAGAATTTTTGTTAGACCTGCTGATTAACCGCGTACCACCAGGCGTTGATGAAGCTGCCTATGTTAAAGCCGGTTTTTTGGCCGCTATCGCGAAAGGTGAAACCACTTCTCCTCTGATTACTCCAGAAAAAGCCATCGAGTTATTGGGTACTATGCAAGGCGGTTATAATATTCATCCGCTGATTGATGCATTGGATAACGAAAAGTTGGCACCGATTGCCGCCAAGGCACTTTCTCATACCCTGCTGATGTTTGATAACTTCTACGATGTGGAAGAAAAAGCCAAGGCCGGTAACGCCTTTGCCAAGCAGGTCATGCAATCTTGGGCGGATGCCGAATGGTACCTTTCACGCCCTAAGCTGGCAGAAAAAATTACCGTCACTGTATTTAAGGTCACCGGTGAAACCAATACCGATGATCTCTCACCTGCACCGGATGCCTGGTCACGTCCCGATATCCCATTGCACGCCTTGGCGATGCTGAAGAACGAACGTGAAGGTATCACGCCAGATCAGCCTGGCAGCGTTGGCCCGATCAAACAGATTGAACAACTGAGCAAAAAAGGTTTTCCATTAGCCTATGTGGGTGATGTGGTGGGTACCGGTTCTTCCCGTAAATCTGCCACCAACTCGGTGCTGTGGTTTATGGGGGACGATATCCCTTATGTGCCGAACAAGCGTGCTGGCGGTGTGGTACTGGGTGGGAAAATTGCCCCTATCTTCTTTAATACCATGGAAGATGCAGGTGCATTACCCGTCGAAGTCGATGTTTCTAACCTGAATATGGGGGATGTTATCGATATCTTCCCATACCAGGGTGAAGTACGGAACCACCAAACAGGCGAAGTGTTGGCCAAGTTTGAATTGAAGACCGATGTGTTGCTGGATGAAGTGCGTGCTGGTGGGCGTATTCCACTGATTATTGGCCGTGGCTTGACCAGTAAAGCGCGTGAAGCCCTTGGGTTGCCACACAGCGATGTCTTCAATGTTGCTAAACCGGTTGCGGCTAGCAATAAAGGTTTTTCACTGGCACAGAAAATGGTTGGTCGTGCTTGTGGTGTCGCTGGTGTTCGCCCAGGTGAATATTGTGAGCCCAAGATGGCTTCAGTGGGCTCGCAGGATACCACCGGCCCAATGACGCGCGATGAGCTGAAAGACCTGGCTTGCCTGGGTTTCTCTGCTGATCTGGTGATGCAGTCATTCTGCCATACTGCGGCTTATCCTAAGCCGGTGGATGTGGTCACTCATCACACCCTGCCTGATTTTATTATGAACCGCGGTGGCGTTTCCTTGCGTCCTGGTGACGGTATTATTCACTCGTGGTTGAACCGGATGCTGTTGCCGGACACCGTGGGCACCGGTGGTGATTCGCATACCCGTTTCCCTATCGGGATCTCTTTCCCTGCGGGTTCTGGCCTGGTGGCGTTTGCTGCCGCCACTGGCGTCATGCCGCTGGATATGCCGGAATCAGTATTGGTACGCTTCAAAGGTAAAATGCAACCCGGGATCACCTTACGTGATCTGGTTCATGCCATCCCTTACTATGCTATTCAGCAGGGCCTGCTGACGGTTGAGAAGAAGGGTAAGAAAAATATCTTCTCTGGCCGTATTCTGGAAATCGAAGGTTTGCCTGAGCTGAAAGTGGAGCAGGCATTTGAGCTGGCGGATGCTTCTGCTGAGCGTTCTGCTGCCGGTTGTACCATTAAGCTGGATAAGGCGCCGATCCAGGAGTATCTGAGTTCCAATGTCGTGCTGCTGAAGTGGATGATCGCTGAAGGTTATGGTGACCGTCGTACCTTGGAGCGCCGTATTCAAGGGATGGAAAAATGGTTGGCCGATCCACAGCTACTGGTCGGTGATGCCGATGCCGAATATGCCGCAGTGATTGAAATTGATCTGGCGGATATCAAGCAACCTATCCTGTGTGCGCCAAATGACCCAGATGATGCGCGCTTGTTGTCCGATGTGGCTAACAGCAAGATCGATGAAGTCTTTATCGGCTCCTGCATGACCAACATCGGTCACTTCCGTGCGGCAGGCAAGTTGTTGGAGCAGCATAAAGGCCAACTGCCAACCCGTTTGTGGGTGGCACCGCCAACCAAGATGGATGCGGTTCAACTGACGGAAGAGGGCTACTACAGCGTCTTTGGCAAGAGTGGGGCGCGTATCGAGATCCCGGGTTGTTCACTCTGTATGGGCAACCAGGCACGGGTAGCGGATGGCGCGACCGTGGTCTCTACCTCAACCCGTAACTTCCCGAACCGTTTGGGAACCGGAGCCAACGTTTACCTGGCTTCCGCGGAACTGGCGGCAGTGGCTGCTCTGTTGGGGCGCTTGCCAACGCCAGATGAATATCAGAGTTATATGGCACAGGTTGATAAGACGGCAGCGGATACTTACCGTTATCTGAACTTTGACCAGTTAAGCCAATATACTCAGAAAGCAGATGGGGTGATTTTCCAGACTGCGGTATAAGTCAGCGTATTATTATCTCTAGTATTATCGGGGGACCTGCGGGTTCCCCTTTTTTGTCTTGGTCGCTAAATCTGTTATGCAAAGTAACTTGAGTACAGTCGCCAATTAGCGTTTAAACTTATAAAAACGACTCAGGGGGAACAGGCTATGGATTACGAATTTCTACGTGATGTCACTGGCCAGGTGGTTGTCAAATTTTCTATGGGGCATGAGGCGATTGGTCACTGGATCAATGAAGAGCTGAAAGGGGATCTCAATATACTTGATCAGATTGAGGCCGCAGCGGCGGAGCTTAAAGGCAGTGAACGTCAGTGGCAGTTAGCCGGTCATGAATATACGTTACTACTGGATAGTGAAGAAGTGATGATCAGAGCCAATCAGCTGGAATTTGAGAGTGACGAAATGGAGGAGGGAATGAACTACTATGATGAAGAAAGCCTCTCTTTTTGTGGTGTAGAAGACTTTCTGGCCGCGCTGCAAGCCTACCGCCATTTTATGCTGAATCACTGAATTCAGATGTGGTGATGAGAAGGCAGGGCAGCCCTCTCATCACGATAATTAGCCCATCTGCGGGGCTAAGCTTTCACGGGCTGCATCACCAAACGTAGCTTTTTGACGCAATCATCCCCTTGTTCGATCAGTTTGCCGAAGGATTCGCTGTTGATCTCATCGTGGCTCAACCAACTGACTTTCTGCACTTCCCGGTAGCGATAGTGGTAACCCGCTTTGCTGGGTTCTGCTTGTAAATCAATATCGAACCAGGGGGAGCGTATCTGGCAATGGTGCGCTGGCTCCTGGGTCTCCCCTGATAAACTGACGTCATAGGAGATGGTCTGCGGGTCCCCTAGGTAGATATCTGCCAACTGCCCCTCAAGGCGATAAGTAGAGAAGGCACGCCAGTTTTGGGCCAGACTCTGGCGATGGTAGGTATATTGCCCCCCGATAAGCTCCAGGCCATGCAGGTCGGTCAGCTTGGCCTCAATGCGATACTGGGGCGGGATGACAAACTGGCTCTCATCACGCTGCAAACTACAATCGCTGACTTGATTCGCAAAATTGCGACAGAGCATTTGATCAACGCTGGTGCGTCCATCCTGGTGGTCAGCGACGCTAAGTTGCATTAGCGGGATATTGGAGAGTTCTACGCTTGCTTGGATTTTGGCTTGACCGTCGTGGGTATATTGTTCGCTACGGGTGACACGCACGGTGTCATCGGGGTTTTCCAGGGGGATATTCTCTTGCCGAACCTGCCCCGCCTCACCTAGCACCAATGCCCAGCGCTGCTGAAGGTCATGCATGGTACGCCCAGGAATAAACGCCGGGTTGGTGGGATCAAGCCACCAGATGTTGCCATCGACTTCTGCGCGCACTATGGCATGGTTGGGGGCGTAGATGCCTGGAATCAACAAGTTTGGCGCGACATCGCCACGATTGACTAAAGCGGTTTCTGCTTTGATACCGACTGCTTTGAGCATGGCGGTGAGCATGGTAGCCAAGTCTTTGCAGTCCCCATAGCCATTGCGCTCGATTTCGCCCAAGGTAAAGGGAATGTAGCCGCGTTCACTGCTGCGCCAGTCACCGAGATAGCGGTAGTTATTGTTGATGTATTGCATCAGCGCGGCAACCTGTTGTGCCGCAGGTTTACCTTGGTTAGTGGCAACAGCAGCTGCCATATTTTGCGGCAGTTCGGCGGCCAGCAACTGATTATAACGCTTGGCTAAAGCAGACAGATTGTCCTGTAGATCAAGTGAACTGCCTAATTCCAGGCGAGGTATCTGCCGGAAGTAACTACTGTCCGCTTCGTTGATATAGTTCAAATAGTACGGGGATGACTTAAGGCTGACCTTGACGCTTTTTTTATCGTCACTCTGTTCAATGTGGTAAGCCTCCATCTTCTCACTGCGTATCAGGATTGGGCGTTCAGCAGTGAATTCTGCCTCAAAGCGATCATAACGAACGGGTATTGGCCCCAGACCAAGTACGTAATGGAATTGGCTATTTAAAGGTTTGGCGACAAAATGTTCACGTAAGGTATAGCTGATACGAGTGCCAACGCGCAGATTGGGGAAGGCCAGGGAAATCTGTTTTTCTCGCAGAAAACCTTGATCAGGGTTAGGAGCCATGCGCGTATCGATCTGTGACTCTGCCAAGGGGACTGGCTGTTCACCCGGTTGGGTCACTTCTGCTTTCTCAAGTGTCAGGGTGTCATTTTCCGCATAATTGCGGTCAATACGCGAGAGCATTTCACGCCCGCTGGGTTTGAGTATGGTAAAGCTGTAGGTAGTGACACAATCGGTACTGTTATCTGCATTGAACTGGCAACGGCGCTCTGTCTCGCCCGACAGCGGTGCCTCTTCAATCGGTTGTAAGGCGGCAAATACGGAAGGGGTGGTTAGCAACAGACTGTAAGCAACTAGGGAGAGCGGGAAGGAATAACGGTGCATTAATACCTCGTAGAGAGTGCTTGAATAACGATATACCTATCGTCTTCAAGCTGCCGCGGTGTTGGCTAAGGCTGTGCGCCCCAGTCACATAGAATTTATGCTCGTGGGGACTTATTTACTTGCCGCCTGGCCGCAACTTGAATGAACCCGGCGGTAAGCCTGGATAGGTAATGAGATGTTATAGCTGTGGGATGTTCCGCCCGTAGTAGATTTCCTGCATCTCTTTCCATAGCAGAGCAGTGATCCTTTTCCGTTCAATTTCGTTGAGCGCTTCCGGCTGAGCATTAAACAGGTAATGCTTCAGATCAAAATCCTTCAACAGCATCTTGGTGTGGAAGATGTTTTCCTGATAGACGTTCACATCCATCAGGTGGTACAGCGCTTTCATATCTTCGGACATAAAGTTCTGGATCGAATTGATCTCATGATCGATGTAATGTTTCACACCATTTACGTCGCGAGTAAAACCACGTACCCGATAATCCATGGTGACAATATCGGATTCCAACTGGTGAATCAGATAGTTCAGCGCTTTTAACGGTGAGATGACCCCACAGGTAGAGACTTCGATATCGGCACGGAAGGTACACAGACCGCCTTGCGGGTGACTTTCGGGGTAAGTGTGGACGCAGATATGGCTTTTGTCCAGGTGGGCAACCACCGTATTAGGCAACGGACCAGGGTGTTCCGAAGTATCCACATCTTTAGGGTCAACGGGTTCTTCGCTAACCAGAATAGTGACACTGGCCCCTTGGGGGTCATAATCCTGGCGTGCAATATTCAGAATATTGGCACCGATGATCGAGCAGGTCTCACTGAGGATCTCGGTCAGGCGGTTGGCATTGTACTGTTCGTCAATGTAGGCGATATAGCCGTCACGGTCATCCGTGGTCTTGGCGTAACAGATATCGTAAATACAAAAACTCAGGCTCTTGGTCAGGTTATTAAAGCCGTGCAATTTGAGCTTATGCAATTTGGCTCACCTCCTTATCTTCTCGCTTAACGTGGTACGTTTAGTGCATTGAGTAAATACTGTGGCAGAGCAAAACTGCCGATGTGAATTGCCGGGTTGTAATAACGGCAGTGTAATCCACTCTGATTAAAGCGCTGTTGTAGCGTGGCTACGTCCAACTGGCGTAATGCCGGGTTCTGGCTGGCCCAGGCAAATGTCATGATCCCGCCGTAGTAAGTAGGAATCGCGGCCTGGTAAAAGCTGACATCATTAAAATATTGGCTTAATCGGCTATGGCTGTTGACCGCTTCATCCTGTTGTAGAAAACAGACACCGTTTTGCGCCACAAAGATACCGCCTTCATTCAGGCAGCGAGCGCAACCTTGATAGAATGTGGAAGTGAACAGGCTTTCACCGGGGCCGATGGGGTCGGTACAGTCAGAAATAATGACATCAAATTTGTCTGTGGTCTGATTAACAAAGTTGACGCCATCGTCAATCACCAGTTTAAAACGCGGATCATCATAGGCTCCCGCATGGTGATTAGGCAGATATTGACGGCAGAACTCCACCACACCGGCGTCAATCTCCACCATGGTGATTTGGCGAACGCCCGGATGACGGCTCACTTCACGCAGCATACCGCCATCGCCACCGCCAATAATCAATACATTGCTGGCATGACCATGTGCCAATAAAGGGATGTGGGTCATCATTTCGTGATAGATAAATTCATCACGTTCAGTGGTTTGCACGACGCCATCCAGGGCCATTACACGTCCGAGTACCGAATTTTCGAAGATCACCAGATCCTGATGTTCGGTCTGTTTACGATAAAGCACCTTCTCAACAGAGAAGTATTGGCCGAAATTGGCATGAAGTGTCTCATACCAAATATCTTTCTGGGTCATGTGAGGGGTTACTCCGTGATAACAGCCATGAAAAACGGGCGCAACATGATAAACCGGACCTGCGGCAAATTACAAACTTGTCCGACTTGTCTAGCGCTTCACTCAGCTTGCGTTCACCGCTGGGTTTTGCTGTGGGGGAGACAACCTAGTTGGCGTAAGTGAGCAGGTTTAATGAATCGCGTGCCAGCAATTTGCACTTGTTGGGGGTAGGAATGGCAATTCCACTGAGGTCACGATAACTCTCTTCCCCCAGCATTTTCATATTGAAACTACTGTAATTACTTAAATCCCAACGATTTTGCCGAGCAAAAAAGACAATAGCTCGTTTGATTTGCTCATTAGGCAGATCACTGTAGCCGCAATTGCTTTTTAGATAGACAAACACCGCGGTCAGATCAGCAAGATCTTCAGCTTCGGCTTCATTAAGGGCCAGACTGGCTTTGGAGAAGCCTAGCATTGTCAGCAATAGCATCAATAACGTTGTTTTTTTCATCATCAAAGTAGACCTGTGCAATATGTGCTGACGTTACCATATTTGCCTGTAAAGGCACCAAGTTTTATTACTGTAGCTTAACTTTTTTAAAGATAAAGGCTTGACCTTCCTCTAAGGGGAGGCTTTACGCTAAAGGATTCAAACAGCGATGATGAATTTTTCGAACACTGAGAAAAGGGAGTCTGAAATGTTGCGTCGTGATTTTATCAAATTAACTGCCGCACTCGGGGCTGCAAGCACTTTACCATTATGGAGTCACTCGGCCTGGGCGGCGGGTCGGCCATCCCTACCCATTCCCCCCATTTTAACCCCTGATGCCCAAGGTAAAATTTCGTTGGTCATGCAAACGGGGCAAATGAACTGGTTACCTAAAGTGGCGACTCAGACTTGGGGCGTTAACGGCGCGTTACTTGGCCCGGCAGTGCGCTTGCAACGGGGGCAGTCGGTCACGGTAGATATCCATAATAAATTGCCGCAAGCCAGCACGCTGCACTGGCATGGGCTGGAGATCCCGGGGGATGTTGATGGGGGGCCACAAGCCTTGATTCAGCCGGGTAGTACGCGCACTGTGGCTTTTACTGTTGATCAAAGTGCTGCCACCTGTTGGTTTCACCCCCATACACATGGGACAACCGGTCAGCAAGTGATGAAGGGGTTAGGCGGATTAGTCCTGCTGGAAGATGACGAAAGCAGTCAGTTACCGTTACCCAAAACCTGGGGCCAGGATGATTTCCCGGTGATCTTGCAAGATAAACGCTTGGATAAAGCGGGGCAGATCGAATATCAATTAGATGTTATCAGTGCTGCGGTAGGCTGGTTTGGTGACCGCATGTTTACCAACGGTGCCCTCTATCCACAACATATCGCGCCACGCGGTTGGTTACGCTTGCGTTTCCTGAATGGCTGTAATGCCCGCACTCTCAATCTGGCAGCCAGTGACAATCGGCCGTTATATGTGATTGCCAGTGACGGCGGATTTCTTGCCGAGCCGGTAAAATTGACTGAATTGCCGATTTTTATGGGGGAACGCTTTGAGGTCATGGTCGATGCGACGGATGGTAAGCCATTTGATATTGTCACTTTGCCCGTGAAGCAGATGGGCATGACATTAGCGCCATTCGATCAACCATTGCCAGTATTACATATTCAACCTTCCTTGGCTCAGGGCATCAAATCAATGCCTGACAGTTTAGTCAAACTTCCCGTGTTGCCTTCATCGAGTGGGGGACCAGAGCGATTCTTACAACTGATGATGGATCCGAAACTCGATATGATGGGTATGAAAGCATTGATGGATCGCTACGGACATCAGGCGATGGCGGGCATGAGTATGAACCACGGCAGTTCAAACCATAACATGGCAGAAATGGATCATGGAAAGATGGCTCATGGAAAAATGGATCATGGTGATATGCAGGGTATGGATCATAGCAAGATGAGCGGCATGAAGCAGAATCACTCATCGTTTGATTTCAGTCATGCCAATACCATCAATGGCAAAGCGTTCGATATGAACAAGCCAATGTTTGAAGCCAAACGTGGTCAGTATGAGAAATGGACCATTTCTGGAGAGGGCGACATGATGCTGCACCCGTTCCATATTCACGGCACGCAATTTCGCATTCTGTCAGAGAATGGTAAGCCACCAGCGGCTCATCGTGTGGGTTGGAAGGATACCGTGCTGGTTGAGGGCGCACGCAGTGAAGTCCTGGTACGCTTTAATCACTTGGCTAATGCGCAGCAGCCTTATATGGCTCATTGCCACCTGCTGGAGCACGAAGATACTGGCATGATGTTGGGCTTTACCGTTACCGCTTGATAGACCTGCCATTATGCAAGCGACATCGTGAATGAGGGCCTGTTGTAGGCTCTCACATCGCCACTGTTTGCCAGCTATGTTAAACTTCGGCAACGTGTTCCGGTAATTGACCTAAAACTATTTGACCTAAAAACCATGAAACATATTGTAGAAGTAATGATTTCCGAGCAGGAGATACGCACCCGCGTCGCCGAACTTGGGCAGCAAATTAGTGAAGATTACCGTCATAGTGGTAGTGAGATGGTGCTGGTTGGGCTGCTACGTGGCTCTTTTATGTTTATGGCCGATTTGTGCCGCGCTATTGAGGTGCCGCATGAAGTGGACTTTATGACCGCCTCCAGTTATGGCAGCGGCATGTCGACCTCTCGAGATGTCAAGATCCTCAAAGATCTGGATGAAGATATCCATGGTAAAGATGTGTTGATCGTGGAAGATATTATCGACTCCGGCAACACCTTGAACAAAGTGCGCGAGATTTTGGCATTGCGTGGGCCAAAATCCTTGGCGATTTGTACCTTGCTGGATAAACCTGAGCGTCGAGAAGTGGACGTCCCGGTGGAATATGTCGGTTTCTCTATCCCAGATGAGTTTATCGTTGGCTATGGCATCGATTATGCCCAGCGTTACCGCCATTTGCCCTACATTGGTAAAGTGGTGATGTTGGATGAGTGATTAAACGATGGGGGCCACAAGGTGGCCCCATCAGGCACTAGGATACACCTTTGTCCCGGGTGAGGGTGGCTATAGCCTTGCGGTAGCCCATCTCCAGGCTTTCACGGCTGGTGGCGGTGACCTCCAGATTGTGTAAACGACCATCCTGGATCCCATAGACCCAACCATGAATCATCACTTTCTGGCCACGTTTCCAGGCAGACTGCATAATGGTGGAATGGCCCAGGTTATAAACCTGTTCAATCACATTGATTTCACACAGGACATCCAGGCGTTGTTCTGGCTCCAGTTCCCCCAGCAATGAACTGTGCTTGTACCAGAGGTCGCGAATGTGCAGCAGCCAGTTGTTGATCAGCCCCAGTTCCGGGTTTTCTACCGCCGCTTCCACACCACCGCATCCCAAGTGACCACAGATAATGATATGTTCAACCTCGAGCACATCAACGGCATATTGCACTACGGACAGGCAGTTCAAGTCAGTGTGAATGACCAGGTTTGCCACATTGCGGTGGACGAACAGTTCTCCCGGCTCCAGGCCAGTCAAACGCTCTGCGGGTACTCGGCTGTCGGAGCAACCTATCCATAAGAATCGTGGTTTCTGCGCCTGGGATAACCGCTCAAAAAAGCCAGGATCTTCTAGCTTGATGTTAGCGGACCAGGTTTGGTTGTTGGCTATAAGCGTTTCGATTTCTTTCATGGCAGTGATTGACCTGTGATGAACGAATTGCGTTGATGTAATATAGGGTAAGCATCACAATTTGGAAATGGAAACCGTACAGCTATTTTTTTGCGTGGGGTAGGTTTCCTATCGCTATAGCTTGCTGGCAACTCGAGCAAACTCGGGTATATGCTAGCAAAATACTTATCTTCACAAGGCACTCTCATCAATGATGGATTATGCACTGGAAATAGCGCAGTTGACCAAAATTTATGCCGGTGGCGTAAAGGCATTGCGCGGTATTGATCTCAAGGTAGAGGCAGGGGATTTTTATGCTCTGTTAGGACCCAATGGTGCTGGGAAATCAACCACCATTGGGATTATTAGTTCGCTGGTCAACAAAACGTCAGGCACTGTGCGGGTGTTCGGCTACGATATTGACAAAGATATTGTCAATGCCAAGCGTCAGCTTGGGCTGGTGCCACAAGAATTCAATTTCAACCCGTTTGAGACGGTATTTCAGATTGTCGCCAATCAGGCCGGTTACTATGGTGTTGAACGTCGCGAGGCCCATGCACGGGCAGAAAAATATCTTAACCAGCTCGATTTATGGGATAAGCGTAACGTGCGGGCTCGTATGCTTTCTGGTGGTATGAAGCGCCGCCTGATGATTGCTCGTGCCTTGATGCACCAACCAAAATTATTGATCCTCGACGAACCCACTGCCGGGGTGGATATTGAGTTGCGCCGTTCGATGTGGGTTTTTTTGAAAGAGCTGAATGCGCAAGGCACCACGATTATTCTGACTACACACTATCTGGAAGAAGCGGAAATGCTGTGCCGAAACATTGGCATTATTCAGCATGGCGAATTGGTGGAAAATACCTCAATGAAAGGGCTACTGTCGAAGCTCAAGTCAGAAACCTTCATTCTTGATTTGGCAGCCAAAAGTCCATTACCTAAGTTGGAGGGGTACCAAAGCCGTTTGATTGACACCTCGACGCTTGAAGTAGAAGTGATGCGTGAACAAGGTTTGAACTCGCTGTTTAGCCAATTGAGTGCCCAAGGGGTACAGGTGCTGAGTATGCGAAACAAGGCTAACCGGTTGGAAGAGCTATTCGTCAAACTGGTGAATAGCCATGGAGAAAAAGCATGATGCATTTGTATTGGGTGGCTTTGAAGAGTATCTGGGCGAAAGAGATTAACCGGTTTACCCGTATCTGGGTCCAGACGCTGGTTCCTCCGGTGATCACCATGACGTTGTACTTTATTATTTTTGGCAACCTGATTGGTGCGCGAATTGGCGAGATGCATGGCTTTGATTATATGCAGTTTATTGTTCCAGGGCTGATTATGATGGCGGTGATTACCAATTCCTATGCCAATGTGGCTGCATCGTTTTTCAGTGCCAAGTTCCAGCGCAATATTGAAGAACTCCTGGTCGCACCTGTACCGACTCATATCATGATTGCCGGTTATGTGGGGGGCGGCGTGGCCAGAGGTATTTGTGTGGGTATCTTGGTCACCGCCATTTCATTGTTTTTTGTTCCCTTGCAGGTACATGCTTGGTGGGTGATTGCCGTAACACTGTTATTGACGGCGATCCTGTTCTCACTGGGGGGACTACTAAATGCCATATATGCCACTACCTTTGATGATATCAGCCTGATCCCGACTTTTGTGCTGACACCCTTGACCTATCTGGGGGGCGTCTTTTATTCGTTGACACTGCTGCCGCCGGTTTGGCAAATGGTCTCCAAATTAAACCCGATTGTGTATATGATCAGTGGATTTCGCTTCGGTTTTCTTGGCATTGCCGATGTTCCTTTAGCGCTGACCATGGCGGTGCTGGTAGCTTTTATCGTGGTGTTTTATGGGTTGGCCTGGTATCTGATTGAGCGTGGCAAAGGTCTACGCACTTGATGTAGCCATTGAAGTTGCCGGGCGCATTAGCAGCGCCACTGACTCCTTACTTTCCCCAAGCGGGCAGACCTGCGCGTCTGCCCTGTACACATAAAGACATATTCTTTTGTTACCTGATACCATTGTTAACTGTTTGTAACTTTAATTTATCAGGTCTCCGTATGATCAGAATAAGCACTTTCTACCTGTGATTTAAATCATGTTATGCTAGCGCACTTTTATCGGGGATTAGTAAGTAGAACAAACCATGCAGTCTCAACATAGAATAATCGCAGGATTACTCGGTATTGTTATATCGTTGCTGCTGCCAACTGCCGCGGCGGTGGTGGTGTCGCAAGACAGTACGGTCAAAACCGAGTACATGGAAGCAGAACGAGACAGCGAAATGTATTCGTTGGTGGGCGAACAGGTCATTCCAGTAGGGCAAGTGAAGCAAGGTCAACTGCTCCAGGTGTTCCGTGCAGATGCGCAATATTATGAGTTCAAATTTGGGCATGGTACCGGTTTTATTGATAAAGCCAATGTTCGCCCGATCATTAAATCACGTCAGGTGAAGGATGACTCAAAGGAACTGAGCAAACAGCCCGCGAATCCACAACATTTGATTACTCAGCGGCCAACCCAGGTTTATTCTACTCCGGATGTTCAAAGTAAAGTGTTTGCTGTACTGGAAGAGAATCTGCGTTATCCGATTATTGGTAAACTGAAAGACCGGATGCATAACACTTGGTTTGAAGTTAACATTGGCGATCGTCTGGGTTTTATCAGGGCGCAGGATAGCGAGATTGACAATGGTATCCCGGTGTTGACCTATCACCACATGTTGAAAAATGAAGAGAACAAACGTTTTCGGAATACGTCAACCACCACCTCTGATGTGGCATTTAGTAATCAGATGGCGTATCTGAAACAGGCTGGCTATGACACTATCACCTTGTATCAACTGGAAGCTTATCTGAATAATCAGATCAATCTACCTGCTAAGGTTGTGGTGCTGACCTTTGATGATGGTTTGAAATCGGTTTATCGCTATGCCTATCCAGTACTGAAGGCGAACGGTTTTCAGGCAACAACATTTGTTATCTCTTCACGTATCAAGCGCCATCCACAGCAGTGGAACGCAGATACATTGCAGTTTATGAGTATTTCTGAATTACAAGAAATTCAGGATGTTTTTGATATTCAATCGCATACCCATTTCCTGCATCGTACCGATGGCAAGCACCGGCCCATTTTGCTGAGTCGTTCGCTACATAATATTCGGGTTGACTTTGAGCGTTCAAGAAGGGCGTTGGAACAGTTTAACCCGAAAATCTATTATCTCGCTTACCCATTTGGCGGCTATAACCAGGATGCGGTCGAGGCAGCAAAAGAAGCAGGGCTGCATCTGGCGTTTTCGACGGTAAAAGGCAAAGTGAAGCCAGGGGATAATATTTATACTTTGAAACGGTTATATATCCTACGCACCGACTCTATTCCTTCGATGGCAGAGCGAGTTGCCAACACGCGGGAATCCTTATCGACACCGTTGTACCCAAGTTTATCCAGTTTGTCGTTAGATCATGGTGACGGGAAATCTCAGGAGTCAGTTGACCTAATGGATTTCTGGGGGCAGTTTGCCTCATTGATGATGATCGGTCAGATGCAAATGTTTATTCAACCCGGGTGAGTTGGCTGGGGTATGGAAGATAAAAAACCGGGCGCTCTACGCGCCCGTTTTTTTTATCAGGCAACCTGCACAGGAACGGCTTTCGCCTGGCGTTGCAGAAGGTTATCGCCCTCAAAATAGGCGACTTTCGGATGGTGCTGACGCGCATCGGCATCACTCATCTGCACATAGGAACAGATGATCAGTTTGTCACCGACACAGGCACAGCGCGCCGCCGCACCATTGACCGATATAATGCGTGAACCGCGTTCAGCAGCGATGGCATAGGTGGAAAAACGCTGACCGTTATCAACGTTGTAAATATCAATCGCTTCATATTCCAGAATCCCTGCCGCTTCCAGAAAGTCCTGATCGATGGCGCAGGAACCCTCATAATGCAAGTCAGCCTGAGTCACTTTTACCCGATGCAGTTTGCCTTGCAACATAGTACGTATCATAGCGTTACCTAACTGAATATCGGCTTTTCAGCCAACTGGATTGAAATCTGACTCTGCTTGCGGGTCACTTCAGCAATAAACAGGCTCAGTCTACTGCCAATGAAGTCACCACGGCAACCGTGTTCTATAAAGGGCTTATTACGACAGGTCGACCTGTTGATTATCGATCAAGCGCGCTTTACCCAGCCAGGCAGCCATTAATATGACTGCATGGCGGCTCTCTATACCTAATGGTTGCAGCGTGTCGGCATCACGGATAAATAATTCATCAGGGGTAAAGCCAGCAGTGCGCAGCCTTTCCGCAGCCTGCCCAAGTAATTTATCCACATGGCGCTCACCATGGCTGAGTTGCTCTGCTATGCCATGCATAATCATGCTTAGCTGCGGTGCAATTTTGCGCTCTTCGGCATTGAGGTAGCCATTGCGTGAACTGAGTGCCAACCCATCTTTGGCGCGCACTGTGGGTACACCAATAATGTCAATATCGTACCCCATGTCCTCGACCATCTTGCGGATCAGTGCCAGTTGCTGGTAATCCTTCTCGCCAAAGCAGGCCAGATGAGGTTGAACCAGATTAAACAATTTACTGACCACGGTAGCTACACCACGGAAATGCCCTGGACGGCTGGCACCTTCAAGGATGGTGGAAATACCAGGAACATCGACACTGGTTTGCTGATCCAATCCTTGTGGGTAAATTTCTGCTGGTGATGGGGCGAATATCAGATCAACATTACGGTGAGTGAGTTTTTCACTATCCTCTTGCAGTGTGCGTGGGTAGCGAGCCAAATCATCAGGGCGATCGAATTGCATCGGGTTAACGAAAATAGTCACAACCACAACATCGGCACGAGCACGAGCCTCATCAACCAACGTCATGTGGCCTTCATGCAGGTTTCCCATGGTGGGGACCAGTGCGATGCGCTTGCCTTCTTGCCGCCAGCGGCGGATTTGTTGGCGTAGCAATGGCAGAGTTTCGACAATTACCATTCCATAACTCCTGGAGTTTCAATCAATCTTTCAAACAATCATTCATTCAAGCAATGACAAAATTAGTTGAACGAGTGCTCTTCTGCAGGATAGACACCTTGTTCAACTTCCTGAATATAGCGTTGTACTGCACTGCGGATATCACCACTCTGTGCCAGAAAGTTTTTGGCAAATTTTGGAATATGGCCACTGGTGATCCCTAAGGCGTCATGCATGACCAGTATTTGACCATCGGTAGCATTACCGGCACCAATGCCAATTACCGGGATAGACAAGGCTTCTGTCACCTTCCGCGCCAGTTCACTCGGAACGCACTCCAGTACCAGGAGTTGCATGCCAGCCTGCTCCAGGCTTTTGGCATCCTCCAACAGTTGGTTTGCTGTGGCTTCCTCGCGCCCTTGCACTTTATAACCACCGAACAGGTTGACCGATTGCGGTGTCAGCCCGAGATGACCACAAACCGGAACAGCACGTTCTGTCAGCATTTTTACGGTATCAATCAGCCAACTGCCCCCTTCCAGTTTGACCATATTAGCCCCGGCACGCATCAGTTCTGCCGCACTGTGGCAGGTTTGTTCAGGGGTAGCGTAACTCATGAAAGGAAGGTCGGCCAATAACAGGCAGGCTGGTGCGCCACGACGCACCGCACGAGTATGATAGGCGATGTCGGCGACGGTAACGGGGAGTGTGGAGTCATGCCCTTGTAGTGTCATCCCTAACGAGTCACCAACCAACATCACTTTAATGCCTTGTTGCTCGAATAATTGGGCAAAACTGGCATCGTAAGCCGTTATGGTGGCAAATTTGTTCTTTTGCTGTTTCCACTGGCGTAAGTGGCTCACGGTGGTGGGTTTCACGATCATCTCTCCAAAGAATAGCCGTACAATTTATCCCCAGCGCCATGCAGGTGGTAAGCGGGGGGCGGAATGCTGGGGTATATTGACACCACCTTAATGATACAGGGTGGTGAGGTGGCAGACGTTCCTCTAGGGTTGTTTCAGCAGGCAGGTGATTACCATAACGTCATGCCGTTTTTAGGTACAGGTTTCAGGCAGTCTGCCAGGCTTTCACCATCCGGCAACACCAGATTTGGCGCAATATCCGCTAGCGGATAGAGCACAAATTCACGCTGTTTCAGGCCATAGTGTGGCACGGTTAAGCGCTCGGTATTAATCACCTGGTCACCATATAACAGGATGTCCAGGTCCAGTGTGCGTGGCCCCCAGCGCTCATCTTTGCGGACCCGCCCTTGGTCGCGCTCTATCGCTTGAGTGTGATCAAGCAATTGTTCTGCGGATAACAGCGTATCCAGTGCCACCACCGCATTAAGAAAATCCGGCTGGTTTTGTGGCCCCAGCGGCTTGGTACGGTAGAACGGCGAGCAAAGGATGCGCTGGGTCTGTGGTAGATGATCCAATGCTGCCAGTGCGTTATTTATCTGCTCAATGGGATGCGCCAAGTTGCTCCCAAGAGCGATATAAACGCGTACCATTATACTTCCTCTTTACGTGGGGATCGGTTACGCGGGCGGCGCTGACGCGTTCTGCGTGGTGCCGGGTCTTCCCCCAACGTGCTCACCATATTTTTCTGCTGTGCCGCAGTAGCTTCCTGGAAGTCGCCCCACCATTTGACCAAGCGCAGCATCTCGGCATTGTTTTCCACTTCGGCGCGCAGTGCCAGCAAATCGTAAGCGGCGCGGAATTTGGGGTGTTCCATCAGCTTATAGGCACGTTTGCCTTGACGGCGGGACAAGCGTAATTGCAACTGCCAGATATCCCGCACTAATGTGGTGATCCGCTTGGGAATCGCTAATGAACGACACTCTTCATCCAGCACATCATTCATTGCCAGTGCAAAGGCATCATAATAGGTTAGCCCACTCTCCTGAACCAGCTTCTGTGCGTGTTCCAGCAGTGGGTACCACAACATGGCAGCAAACAGGAAAGCCGGGTTGACACGCAGACCGTTTTGCAGACGGTGATCGGTATTTTTCAGTACCTGCACCAGAATGCGTTCCATTGGCGTATCCTGGTCTGGCGTGAAGTGGCGCGCAATCAGTGGGAACAGCGGCTGGAACAGCTGATATTCACACAGTTTGAGGTAGGTTTGATAACCACTCCCTGTCTGCAATAATTTCAGCGATTCTTCAAACAGACGAGCTGGCGGGATCTCGCTCAGTAATGAAGCTAGCCGAGGGATTGGCTCGGCAGTTTCTTTGCTGAGGGTCATGTCCAGTTTGGCGGCAAAGCGTACCGCACGTAGCATCCGCACCGGGTCTTCACGATAGCGGGTTTCTGGATCGCCGATCAAGCGGATGACACCTTGTTGCAGATCGTTCAGGCCACCGACGTAATCGCGCACGGTAAAATCCGCAATGCCGTAATACAGGCTATTGATGGTGAAGTCGCGGCGCTGGGCATCTTCTTCAATAGAACCAAAAATATTGTCGCGCAGCAACATGCCACTCTGCGCTTGTTGCGAAGAGTTCTTGTCTGACTCTTGATGCTGTTCGTGATGGCCACGGAAGGTGGCAACTTCGATAGTTTCTGGCCCAAACATCACATGTGCCAGCCGGAAACGGCGGCCAACCAGACGGCAATTACGGAATAATTTGCGTACCTGATCCGGGGTAGCATTGGTGGTAATGTCGAAATCTTTGGGCTTTTTGCCAAGCAATAGATCGCGTACACCACCACCGACCAGATAGGCTTCATAGCCGGATTTGTTCAGACGGTATAGCACCTTCAGGGCATTATCACTGATGTCTTTACGTGAAATCGAATGCTGATCACGCGGGATCACGGTGATTGAGCGTGCGTCTGCTGTGGTCGGCAATGGCGCACGCTTGCGCGCTGCCGGACGGCGGGCAGGGTTATGGGCGCCGCTGGTAGCAGAGCGGGGTGATTGTTTCGCCGGTTGTTCTACGGGGGCGAGTTCCTCGCTAGTTGGGGCTTGCTCGCTGTCCCGCGCATTATCGCGGTTCAATTTGTCATCGCGGATAAGCACCTTACGGCAGAAATTGGCTACTCGGGTAAAAATAGTACACCTCGATAGTGACGGATAAAAAAGTGCTAATTAAAAACAGCGGCTAATAATAGCTCACCATGGCGTCTTTGAGAATGCTGTTGTGATTTTACTCACTATATTGACGTCTGTTATCACTACAATGAATCTGGGGTGAGATGAATAGCCCGTTGGCGTGGTACATTTTCTAAGCACCAATGTTGCACAGCCCAGTTCAATAATAACGACAGGCTCAGATCTTGCCAGCTTTCTGGCTGTGGTTGCTGGAGAAACTTGAGGGCCTTAATCAGCGTCGGGCGTGGGTCACCACTGGGTAGCGCCGGTGCTTGATTTTGTTTCGACAGCTTGATCCCATGATGGCCTAATGCCAATGGCAAATGAATATAGTGCGGAACCGGGGCTTGTAACTGCTGGTATAGCGCAATTTGGCGCACGGTGGGGGCGATCAGGTCGGCACCACGAACGATTTCGGTCACCCCTTGAAAATGGTCGTCAATCACCACAGCCAGATTATAGGCAAACAGGTCATCACGGCGGCGAATGATAAAATCTTCTTCTGCCAAGGCGGGTTCAGCCTGCAATTCCCCCTGCAACCGATCGTTAAAGGTATAGATCGGGTTTGATTGTCGCAAACGGATTGCCGCACCTTGTGGGCCAAGTCGTAACTGACGGCAATGACCATCGTATAGCCCACCAAGCTGCTGGATACGCTGGCGTGTACAGGTACAGTAATAACTTGCTCCCTGTTGTTGTAAACAATCAAGGGTAGCTCGGTAGGCGTCGAGGCGTTGGGACTGATATAGCACCTGACCATCCCAGTGGAGGCCATAGTGTTCTAATGTCGTCAGGATGCGGTCAGCTGCACCAGCCACTTCCCGCGGAGGGTCGATATCTTCAATGCGTACCAGCCATTGCCCGTGTTGAGCACGAGCCTGAAGGTAGCTTCCCAGAGCGGCAATCAGCGAACCGAAATGCAGATCTCCAGAAGGCGATGGGGCAAAACGCCCCACATAGTGACTGTCTACCATAGCAGTAGGAAGCAGTGTCCTTTACTCGGTGTGGCGCGTATAGAGGCACGCGCCACAGGCGGTAATGACGGCTTAGCCAGCCATCTGCTTTTCACGGATCTCGGCCAACGTCTTGCAATCGATGCACAAATCAGCAGTCGGACGCGCTTCAAGGCGACGAATGCCAATCTCCACGCCGCAAGATTCGCAGTAGCCGAAATCATCGTCTTCTACTTTCTTCAGCGTTTTCTCGATCTTTTTGATCAGTTTACGTTCACGGTCTCGGTTACGAAGTTCAAGGCTGAACTCTTCTTCCTGAGTTGCTCGGTCTGCTGGATCAGGGAAATTAGCTGCCTCTTCCTGCATATGTGAAACCGTGCGGTTAACTTCATCCCTAAGCTGGTTACGCCATGCATCAAGAATGAGTCTGAAATGCGCCAACTGAGCGCTATTCATGTATTCTTCGCCCGGCTTCTCTTGGTACGGCTCCACCCCAGCGATGGCGAGAATGCTCAAGGACGAGGCTTTACGGGTTTGCCCTTCTTGCATATTGCTTCTCCTACATACACACGCACTATACCTTTATTACAACGATGTTCAGGTATATCGAATCCCCGAAGAGGGGAAAAACAGGCCGCTATAAATAACAGAAGGGAAGAGGGATGGCAATTATTCCTGTCGCCTACTTGACAATGCTGTGAAGGAAGGCGTAATCGACGCGGCTATCTGGTGGCAAAATTAATCACTGCCCGCACGCGCTAATCGATAAAAAACGGTAACTTATCACAGAGTGATAGACCGTCAGGTGATAATTTTGCCCCATAACAAATCACTTCCACTCCTGTCTGCTGAACTTGCTTGAGTAGTGCCGCATAATGCTTATCTATATGATGTGCCGGAGTCACCTGAGCGATACCACTGTGCAATACCGCAAAAAACAGTACCGCCCGTTGACCTTGTTCAACCACGCTTTGCAACTCACGTAGATGTTTTTGTCCTCGGAGCGTAACAGCATCTGGGAAATAACCACGATCATGTTGCAATAGTGTGACAGACTTGACTTCAATATAGCAGTTAACCCGGTTTTCTGCCTGTAATAACAAGTCGATACGGCTATTTTCCGTACCATATTTTACTTCACTGCTGATTTTACAATAACCGGATAATTCAGTGATTATATTCTGTTCAATTGCTTCACGCACCAGCGTATTGGCACGCAGCGTATTGACGCAGATCCAGTCACCTCCCTGCGTATGGGTGAGTTCCCAACTCTGGGGATATTTACGCTTGGCATTCTCTGACGTGGAGTACCAAACCGTATCACCCGGTGTCGCACAGCCGGTCATCGCCCCGGTATTGGCACAGTGCAAGGTCAAGGTTTCGCCTGTTGGCGTAATCACATCAGCCAGAAAACGTTTATAACGCTTAATCAGTTGGGCAGATTTTAGCGGTGGGGTAAAAATCATGTTTTATCCTGTTGGTTGAGTGTCCACTGCTCAAGTTCATGGTAGCGGGTACGACCTTGTTCAAACACCGATTGATAGAGCGAGAAATGACGGGCATCAAAATGCCAACCCGGCGTGCCCGGGGGAAGAACCAGCGGTTTAGTCGCCGCCCGCAGTAACGTGATATGGGGGTGAAACGGTAATGGGCTCTGATAGCAACCACTGCGGGCCGCCTGCGAGCGGAGTAAGGCCGCCAACTGCAACAGGGCGCGTGGTGCCTGCTTGGTGCCAAGCCAGACGATACCCGGGCGCGGCCAGTGACCGAGGTCATCAAGGCAGAGCTGAAAGCCAGCTTGCACTATGCGTCCGGCCAGCGCTTTTAATGCTCGCTCTTTCTGCTCACTAAGCTCGCCCAGAAATGCCAGAGTCAGATGTAGGTTGGCAGCAGCAACCGGGCGGCCATCTTCGGGAGCGAAGGCAGTGGCACGCCAGCGTATCACCTGTTGTTGCAAGGCATCAGGTAACGGAAGTGCAAAGAACAAGCGGCGCGAACTGGACATGTAACCCCGGTAAGTGAATTAAACGCTGAGGGTAATGCTACAATGGGTGTCATTCATTAACTACCCCACGAACCACTCCACGGAGAATTTAGTGTCCTTATTGCCCGTCAGTGCGGTTGTTGAGCAACTGCTTGCCTCACTGCAATCCGCCCCTCAGGTCTTGCTGCATGCGCCGACCGGTGCCGGTAAATCTACTTGGTTGCCACTACAAATACTGGCAAAAGCTCAGTTGCCAGGGCGTATTATCATGCTTGAGCCGCGGCGGTTGGCGGCCAGAAACGTGGCCTATCGCCTGGCACAGCAATTGGGGGAAGAGCCGGGCCAAACCGTCGGTTACCGTATGCGGGCTGAAAGCAAAATCGGCCCTCAGACTCGTCTGGAAGTGGTGACTGAAGGAATACTGACCCGCATGTTGCAGCAGGATGTTGAACTGCAGGGGGTTTCCTTGGTCATTCTGGATGAATTCCACGAACGCAGCTTGCAAGCGGATTTGGCCTTGGCCTTATTGCTTGATGTGCAACAGGGGCTGCGTGACGATTTGAAGTTACTGATTATGTCAGCGACGCTGGATAATGTGCGTTTGTCGCAATTACTGCCGGCAGCACCGGTGGTGGTTTCAGAAGGGCGTAGTTATCCTGTTGAGCGCCACTATCAACCACTGGCTAGCCATCAGCGGTTTGAGGAGGGGGTGGCATCGGTGGTGAAGCGCTTACTGTCTGAGCAGCAGGGTTCATTGCTGCTTTTCTTACCTGGCGTGGCGGAAATCAATCGGGTACTGGAACGGTTGACAGGGGATGTGGCCACTGACATTGATCTCTGCCCGCTATACGGCGCATTGCCCTTGATGCAGCAACAAAAAGCGATTCAGCCCGCAGCGAAGGGACGCCGCAAAGTGGTGCTGGCCACCAATATCGCGGAAACCAGCTTGACCATTGAAGGGATTCGTCTGGTGGTTGATGCGGGCCTGGAGCGCGTAGCCCACTATGACCTGCGTAGTGGGCTGACTCGTTTGGTCACCCAGCGCATCAGCCAGGCTTCCATGTTACAGCGTGCCGGGCGTGCTGGGCGTCTGGAGCCTGGTATCTGCTGGCATCTGTTTACCCGGGAGCAGGCGGAACGTGCGGCGGAGCACGCAACAGCGGAAATCCTGCAAAGTGATCTCGCCAGCTTATGGCTTGAATTATTGCAATGGGGGTGTGTGGATGTCGAACAACTGACCTGGCTTGATAAGCCTCCTCAAGGGGCATTGATGGCAGCCAGCCAGTTGTTACACACCTTATCGGCCATCGACAGTGGGGGCAAACTCACGGCTCAAGGTCGCAAGATGGCGGGATTGGGTTGCGAACCCCGGTTAGCGGCCATGCTCTGCGCTGGCGCAGAGATGGGGCCTGATGGATTAGCGACAGCAGCGATGTTAGCGGCTCTGCTTGAAGAACCGCCGCGTGGTGGGCAGATCGATATTGGCTATTGGTTGAGTTGCCCCCAATCACATTGGCAACGCCGGGCGACTCAACTAAGTAAGCGCTTACTTCAAAAATCAGGGCAGGTGGATACTGAGCTTGCCCCTTTTTTGCTGGCAACGGCTTTTACCGACCGTCTAGCGCAGCAGCGTGGGCACGATGGGCGTTATTTGCTGGCGAATGGTTTAGGGGCCGCTATGGATCAGCATGACGCACTATCCAGGTACCCTTGGCTGATCATTCCTTCCCTGTTGCAAGGGCACAACAACCCGGATGCTCGTATCCTGTTGGCGTTACCGATCGAGATTGACAGCCTGGTGACTCAACGGCCACAGCTGGTCAGCAGCCAGACTGCCGTTGAATGGGACGAAGATAAAGGCACTCTGCGCGCATGGCGGCGGCAACAGATAGGCCGCTTAATCTTGCGGGCTCAACCGCTGGCCAAACCGGCAGATGCAGAGTTGCAACAGGCACTGATAAACTGGATACGCACGCAGGGGGTGGGTGTACTCAGTTGGGACAGCGCCGCAGAGCAGTTACGTTTACGTTTACACTGCGCTCAGCGCTGGCTGCCTGAGGCTGCGTGGCCTGCGGTAGATGATGAGTCGCTGTTGGCGACATTGGAAAGTTGGTTATTACCGTCATTGGGGGGCGTGCGCGATCTTCGTGGACTCAAGCAGGTAAATATGGCTGAAGCCCTGGGGCGTCTATTGAACTGGCAACAAAAACAGCGGCTGGATAATGCGTTACCGACTCATTACACTGTAGCCACCGGCAGCCGCTTACCGATTCGCTATGACAGCGATAATCTGCCAGTGCTGGCGGTGCGTTTACAAGAGATGTTTGGTGAACAACGTAGCCCAATGTTGGCCGAGGGGCGTATAGCGGTGGTGCTCGAGCTCCTTTCACCCGCACACAGACCATTGCAAATTACCAGCGATCTGGCTGCTTTCTGGCAGGGGGCGTACCCAGAGGTACAAAAAGAGATGAAAGGGCGCTATCCCAAACATGTATGGCCGGATGACCCAGCCAATAGTCCCCCGACCCGACGTACCAAAAAATATCAATAACGGTACCGCTAGTTTAGGGGGATGGGTTTTCTGCACCTTTGAAGGGTGATGGGTATAATTCAGAAGTTTCTTCTGTTCTGTAGCCTGCTACAGGACTAGATTAAGCGATAAATAATGGCCATCAGGGCCACAATATGGAGAGCAACAGTAATGGCTGGGGATGACCGCAAGCCGATTGGGCGCCAAGGGAGACAAGCTAAACGTCAGGCGCCACGTAGACCGATGCGCCGTCGTCGTGATGAGGATTATGACGATTATGATGAATACGAAGAAAACGAGTATCAGGATGAGTATGACGACGACGAGGATGGCTATGATGAGGAATATGAGGAAAAACGCATGTCGCGCAAGGTAAAAGCGCGCCCATCACGTAAAAAACGCCGTTGGCTGGGTTTACTGATCAAGCTGTTCCTGGTGGTTGCCGCATTGTTGGCGGTTTATGGCGTTTATCTCGATTCGCAGATCCGCAGTCGTATTGATGGCAAAGTCTGGGAGTTGCCAGCGGCGGTGTATGGCCGAATGGTTAACCTGGAACCTGGAATGCCATACAGTAAACAGCAGATGGTTAATCTGCTGGAAGGGATGCAATACCGTCAGGTTAGTCGCATGACGCGCCCAGGGGAGTTTACGGTGGAGGGCAACAGTATTGAACTGCAGCGCCGTCCATTTGACTTCCCGGATGGCAAAGAGGGGCAGATCCACGCCCGGCTCGATTTCCAGAACAACGGCTTGGCAAAAATCGTTAATATGGATAATCAGCGTAACTTTGGTTTTTTCCGTCTTGATCCGCGTTTGATAACCATGATGCAGTCACCCAATGGTGAACAGCGCCTGTTTGTACCGCGTAGTGGCTTCCCGGATTTGCTGGTGGATACGTTGATCGCCACCGAAGACCGTCAGTTCTACGAGCATGAAGGCATCAGTCTTTATTCTATTGGCCGTGCAGTATTCGTTAACCTGTCCGCCGGTCATGCGGTGCAAGGCGGTAGTACCCTGACGCAACAATTGGTGAAGAACCTGTTCTTGAGCAGTGAGCGTTCACTTTCGCGCAAGCTCAATGAAGCTTATATGGCGTTGCTGCTGGATTATCGTTACAGCAAAGACCGTATTCTGGAGTTGTACCTTAACGAGGTCTACCTGGGGCAGAGTGGTGGTGATGAGATCCGCGGTTTTCCACTGGCGAGCCTGTATTACTTTGGTCGTCCGGTTAATGAGTTGAGTCTTGATCAACAGGCCTTGCTGGTGGGCATGGTCAAAGGCGCCTCGTTGTATAACCCATGGCGTAACCCGCAGTTAGCGTTGGAACGCCGTAATGTGGTGCTTAAGCTGTTGCAGGGGCAGGGGATGATTGACGCTGAGCTCTATAACATGCTGAGTAGTCGTCCGTTGGGGGTGCAGCCGAAAGGGGGCGTGATTTCACCGCAGCCCGCTTTTATGCAACTGGTGCGTCAGGAGTTGCAGAATAAGCTGGGTGACAAGATTAATGATCTTTCAGGGGTGAAGATCTTCACCACACTGGACCCGGTTTCGCAAGATGCGACGGAGAAAGCGGTTGAGGAAGGGGTCCCGGCGCTGCGTGCAGCTCGTCATGTTGATGATCTGGAAGCTGCCATGGTGGTGGTGGATCGTTTCACCGGCGAAGTTCGTGCCATGGTAGGGGGAGCTAATTCTCAGTTTGCTGGTTTCAACCGGGCAACTCAGGCGCGGCGTTTGGTGGGGTCACTGGCCAAGCCACCGACTTACCTGGCGGCGTTGTCGCAGCCCGATAAGTACCGCCTGAATACCTGGCTGGCGGATCAGCCGCTGTCGATAAAGTTGCCAAATGGTACCTCGTGGCAACCGAACAACTATGATCGCCAGTTCCGTGGCCGGGTGATGTTGGTTGATGCCTTGGCCAACTCCCTCAACGTGCCAACGGTCAATCTCGGGATGTCGTTGGGGCTGGATCAGATCAGCGCGACGCTACAACGCTTGGGTATCCCTAAAACCGCCATTTCTCCGGTGCCTTCTATGTTGCTGGGGGCCATTGGTCTGACTCCGATGGAAGTGGCACAGGAATACCAGACTATCGCCAGCGGGGGGAACCGTGCCCCGCTGTCTGCAGTACGTTCAGTGATTGCAGAGGATGGCACCGTGTTGTATCAGAGCTTGCCACAGGCAGAGCGTATGGTCCCGGCTCAAGCGGCTTATCTGACATTGTACGCGATGCAACAGGGGGTAGTCCGTGGTACTTCGCGTTCACTGTCTGGTAAATATGGCAACTACAATTTGGCGGCCAAAACCGGTACCACCAACGATTTGCGCGATAGTTGGTTTGCAGGTATTGATGGCAAGGAAGTGGCGATAGCCTGGGTTGGGCGTGATAATAATGGCCCAGCTAAATTAACCGGTGCTAATGGTGCTCTGACACTGTACCGTCGCTATCTGGAGAATCAGACGCCGTTGGCGTTGACGTTGCAACAGCCAGAAGGAATCAGCCAGATGGCCATCGATTCTGACGGTAATTTCATTTGTGGCGGTAATGGCTCGCGTACCCTCCCCGTGTGGACGGAAAACCCACAGGGATTATGCCAGGGGAGTCAGGCGGTGGTACAACAGGCTCAACAGCCATCGCAGCAAACTCAGCCACAGCAATCTCAGCAGCCAAAACTGGATGAGCAGAAAGATGCCGATGGTGTTCCTGGGTGGATCAAGGATATGTTTGGTCAATAAAATATATCCAGTAACAAAAACGGCGAGCCAGTGGCTCGCCGTTTTTACTACCCTCATATGGGCTTATTTCAAGCCAGCAGCTTCACGCAACAAAGGGGCTTTATCAGTGGCTTCCCAAGGGAAGTGTTCACGACCAAAGTGGCCATAAGCGGCGGTTTGGCGATAGATCGGTTTTAACAAATCCATCATCTGGATCAGCCCATAAGGACGCAGATCGAAAAATTCGCGCACCAGCACGGTCAACCGCTCAGTTGAAATTTTCTCAGTCCCGAAGGTTTCCACCATGATAGAGGTTGGCTCAGCCACGCCGATAGCATAAGAAACCTGGATTTCACAACGCTCAGCCAACCCGGCGGCCACGATATTTTTCGCGACATAACGGGCAGCATAGGCAGCGGAACGGTCAACTTTGGAAGGATCCTTGCCGGAAAATGCCCCACCACCATGACGCGCCATACCACCGTAAGTATCAACAATGATTTTGCGCCCGGTCAGGCCGCAATCACCCATTGGGCCACCAATAACGAAACGGCCTGTCGGGTTGATGTGGTATTTGGTATCAGCACTCAGCCATTCAGCGGGCAGCACGGGCTTGATGATCTCTTCCATCACTGCTTCTTGCAGCGCTTTTAGCGTGACCTCTTCACAATGTTGTGTAGAGAGTACCACGGTATCGATACCCACGATTTTACCGTCGTCATACTGGAAGGTGACTTGGCTTTTAGCATCTGGACGCAGCCATGGCAGAGTGCCATTTTTACGCACTTCAGACTGGCGTTGAACCAGGCGGTGTGCGTAAGTGATTGGAGCCGGCATTAACACGTCGGTTTCGTTGCTGGCATAACCAAACATCAACCCCTGGTCGCCAGCCCCTTGCTCCAATGGGTCACTACGATCTACACCCTGGTTGATATCTGGGGATTGTTTACCGATGGCGCTTAAAACCGCGCAGGAGTTGGCGTCGAACCCCATATCAGAATGAACATAGCCAATCTCACGCACGGTTTGGCGGGTGATTTCTTCAATATCAACCCAGGCGCTGGTAGTAATTTCGCCGCCAACGAGCACCATACCGGTTTTTACGTAGGTCTCACAGGCTACGCGCGCTTTAGGATCTTGTTCTAGAATGGCGTCAAGAACGGCATCGGAGATCTGATC
Source organism: Serratia sp. HNCC26DJ244 (assembly GCF_057180565.1). Taxonomy (NCBI): domain Bacteria; kingdom Pseudomonadati; phylum Pseudomonadota; class Gammaproteobacteria; order Enterobacterales; family Yersiniaceae; genus Serratia; species Serratia sp. HNCC26DJ244. Next base: position 78,394 of record NZ_JBXUGO010000018.1, read on the forward strand.
GGCAATTTTGTCTGGATGTCCTTCAGAGACAGATTCAGACGTGAAAAGGTGTTTAGCCATGGTGATTCTTTACCTTGCACAAAACGGGTTAAAAATAACTGCACAGCGTTGGCGATCCGAACAGCAAAGCATCAGGGCTCTGGTGGTGATAAATTGATCCTGCAACGCCTCTCAGGCAAAGCTGTCAAGCAGTAGAAAAGTATAGATGGATTAACATCTGGACGTCTATTTTAAGTCAGGAGCTGAGAAGATTGCCAGCAATTTCTGATTTTTTGTGCTCGCGATCGCCCGTCTTTACGCCATTTTCATCGCTTGAAACAGTTTCTGGCAAATTTTCATTTTGCATTTTCCTTGAGTGTCCGGTAAAAACAGCGCCAGAATGCTTTTAGTGCATTACGCAGGGTGTGAATTTGCCGTTGATTCAAGTTGCAGTTAATACGCCTGCAACTTGGGTGAACTTGGGTATATGCTGAATAGATGTCCGCCATTAACGGGTGAAATTTATTTTTATGCTCCATGCAGGAGGTTGCCATGAATGATCAGGTTGCCAGCAAGATGCTGCGCACTTATAACGTCGCCTACTGGGGCAACAATTATTATGACGTTAATGAACTGGGACATATCAGCGTCTGCCCGGATCCAGACGTCCCACAGGCGCGTATTGATCTCGCTGAATTGGTCAAAGAACATCAGGCAGAGGGGGGGCGTTTACCTGCTCTGTTCTGTTTTCCTCAGATCTTGCAGCATCGTTTGCGATCAATTAATGCCGCTTTCAAACGTGCGCGTGAATCTTTTGGTTATCAAGGTGATTACCTCCTGGTTTACCCGATCAAAGTTAACCAGCATCGTCGGGTGATTGAGTCGCTGGTTAATTCGGGTGAGCCATTAGGGTTGGAAGCGGGTTCCAAGGCAGAGTTGATGGCCGTATTGGCACATGCCGGTATGACTCGTTCGGTGATCGTCTGTAACGGTTATAAAGATCGCGAGTATATCCGTTTGGCACTGATTGGCGAAAAGCTGGGCCACAAAGTCTATCTGGTGATCGAGAAGATGTCGGAAATTCGCCTGGTACTGGAAGAGGCCGAACGCCTGAATGTGATACCTCGTTTGGGGGTTCGTGCTCGTCTGGCTTCCCAAGGCTCAGGTAAATGGCAAGCCAGTGGCGGGGAAAAATCCAAGTTCGGCCTGGCCGCTATTCAGGTGCTGAAATTGGTGGAAACCTTGCGTAATGTGGGTCGCCTGGATAGCCTGCAATTACTGCATTTTCACCTGGGTTCTCAGTTGGCCAATATTCGCGATATTGCCACCGGAGTCCGTGAGTCTGCGCGTTTTTATGTCGAATTACATAAGCTCGGCGTTAATATTCAATGTTTCGATGTGGGCGGTGGCCTGGGTGTAGATTACGAAGGGACCCGTTCGCAATCCGATTGCTCGGTTAACTACGGTCTGAACGAATACGCCAACAATGTGATCTGGGGCATTGGGGATGCTTGCAATGAGTATGATTTGCCGCATCCAACGGTGATCACTGAGTCGGGCAGAGCAGTAACCGCTCACCATACTGTGCTGGTCTCTAATGTCATTGGGGTTGAGCGTAACGAATTCTGTGAGCCTGTTCCCCCACCGGAAGATTCGCCGCGCGCACTGGAGAGTATGTGGGAAACCTGGCAGGAGATGAATGAACCGGAAAATCGGCGTTCACTGCGTGAATGGTTACACGATAGCCAGATGGATCTGCACGATGTGCATACCCAATATACTCACGGGATGCTGGACCTGACCCAACGAGCCTATGCCGAGCAGTTGTATCTGAATATCTGCAATAAAATTCAGCAGCAGCTTGACCCAAGTAATCGAGCTCACCGCCCGGTTATTGATGAGTTGCAAGAGCGGATGGCAGACAAGTTATACGTTAACTTCTCGTTATTTCAGTCAATGCCGGATGCTTGGGGTATTGATCAACTGTTCCCGGTATTGCCGCTCGAGGGGTTGGACAAACCACCGGAAGGTCGGGTGGTGTTGCTGGATATTACCTGCGATTCTGACGGTACCATTGACCACTATATTGATGGTGATGGTGTGGCAACTACTATGCCGATGCCCCCTTACGACCCGGAAAATTTACCGGCGCTGGGGTTCTTTATGGTGGGGGCATACCAGGAAATTCTGGGGAATATGCATAACCTGTTTGGTGATACTTCCGCAGTGGATGTGTTTGTGTTCCCTGATGGTAGCGCGGAAACCGAGTTATCTGATGAGGGGGATACCGTTGCCGATATGCTGGAATATGTGCAGCTCGATCCCACAGCGTTGCTGGCGAAATTCCGCGACCAGGTGAAAAAAACCGATCTGGATAGTGAACTGCAGGCCCAGTTTGTGGAGGAGTTTGAAGCTGGGTTGTATGGCTATACCTATCTCGAAGATGAGTAAATCTATTTGATTGATTGGTTGTCGAGTGAGGATTGACAGTTTCAGGGCGACTAGCTAGCCCTGAAACTGTTGCTAAAGTGAAGGTTCTGACCATGGGGTCATTAGGTGCCATGAGTCGGCCTTGGGTGTGAGAGGTGGTATTTCACGCCTAACATCAATTGGCTAAATCTGTTCGATTAGATTTAGATTTAACGATGTATGACCAACGGATTTAATCGTATTTTTGCTATCGCCCAAGCGATTGGCGACGGGCAGTCCGTTTAAATAAGAGGTTAAATATGAGTACCTTAGGCCATCACCCTGATAATTCTTTAGTCTCCAATGCCTTTGGTTTTCTGCGCTTTCCACTGAATTTCATGCCCTACGACAGTGATGCTGAGTGGGTTATCACCGGCATTCCATTTGATATGGCCACCTCTGGGCGTGCCGGTGGTCGTCATGGCCCGGCTGCTATTCGTCAGGTGTCTACCAACTTGGCATGGGAAGGGGCTCGCTGGCCATGGCGTTTTGAACTGCGTGATCACTTGAACGTCATCGATTGTGGTGACATCGTGTTCAATTTCGGTGATGCGCAAGATATGAGTGACAAACTGCAGGCACACGCAGAAAAGTTGCTGCAAGCGGGTAAACGCATGCTCTCTTTTGGTGGTGACCATTTCGTCACCCTGCCATTGCTGCGCGCCCATGCCAAACATTTTGGCAAAATGGCACTGGTACATTTTGATGCGCATACCGATACCTATGCCAATGGCAGCAAATTCGATCATGGCACCATGTTTTTCCATGCGCCAAATGAAGGGCTGATCGACCCTCATCATTCAGTGCAGATTGGTATCCGTACCGAGTTCGATCATGACAACGGCTTTACTGTTCTGGATGCTGCGCAAGTGAATGACCGCAGTGTGGATGATCTTCTGGCCCAGATCAGGGAGATCGTGGGTGATATGCCCGTGTACCTGACGTTTGATATTGACTGCCTGGATCCGGCTTTTGCACCGGGTACCGGAACACCGGTGATTGGTGGCCTGACGTCTGATCGTGCTCTGAAACTGGTACGTGGTATGCAGTCGTTGAATATTGTCGGCATGGATGTGGTGGAAGTGGCTCCGGCTTATGATCAGTCAGAGATCACCGCATTGGCGGCGGCAACGCTAGGGCTGGAAATGCTCTATTTGCAAGCGGCCAAAAAGCTGGAGGGATAACTCCACTGCATTAATGGCTTGATGGCCAGGCTGTTAGGCTGCTACGGGGCTGGGTAGGACTACCAGCCCCTTCTTTATCCCCGTTATTATTAAAACTGTCGCGCTATTCCCCTCGTTATTGACTGCGTTATTTGTCACTAAAGCAATTGTTGTGTTGCTTTATAACTGTACGTTTTTTGTGATCATCACCTCAAAGGCAACTTTTAAATAACCATTTGTTAACAATCCATCGGTGATTTCCTTGACTAAAGAATCGCCATATTTATAGTGCTTGTATTAAATAATAAACTAAGTTTCATATATGAGACAAATAGTTAAGGATGGAAGATATGAGCTGGAAGAATGTGTGTGAGGCATCTCAGGTAACCGAGGATTTTCCTTTCTCTGCGAACATAGAGGGTAGGGAGATCGGCGTTTTCCTGGTGGAGGGGCAATATTACGCGCTGGAAGATGTTTGCCCGCATGCCTATGCCTTGCTCAGCCAAGGGTTTGTTGATGACGGAAAAGTGGAGTGCCCGCTGCACGAAGCCCAGTTTGATGTGCGTACTGGCAAGTGTTTGCGCGAGCCGGGTGGCCGTGATCTGCGAACCTACCCTACCCGGATGATCGACAATCAAATCCAAATCACCTTGATCACAGAGGAATAAGCATGCAGCCGATTACTGATTTCAACCCTTGGCTACCGGATAGCCAACAAGTGATTCCCTCCCGTTTTGGTGGTAATGGTCAAATCCATCATCCCGGTAAATATCAAAATGTCATTTGGCAAAGTCGGGCGCGGGTTCCAGACGGCTTTGAAACTGCCCTGGTCGGCGCGTTGGAAGAGATTTTTGAACAGGGGGCGGAAGAGCTGGATCAGATTATCCAGGCCCTCAATCAGCGCCGCTTTTTTGATCGCCATGGGCAGCCATGGAACGAAGACACTTTCCGCCAATTCCTTCAGGTTAACGGTTTCTGAGCCGCATAGGAGAAGAACATGACAAATCAGACCCCATCCTCCGCGCAGACAGTACAGGAGTACCTCGATCAGGGTTTACGTGGTCTCTGGTATCCGGTGCTGGCTAGTTGGGAAGTGAGCAGTAACCCGGTGGGGATCACCCGCCTGGAGCAACAGATCGTATTATGGCGTGATAGCCAAGGCCAACTCCATGCGCTGGAAGATCGCTGCCCCCATCGTGGTGCGCGCCTTTCTGTGGGCTGGAACTTAGGTGATCGCATCGCCTGCTGGTATCACGGTGTCGAAGTTAATGGTGACGGTGTAGTCAAAGATGTCCCAGCGGTAGATCGTTGTCCACTGGTGGGGCAGAAGTGCCTGCGTTCTTATCCGGTGAAAGAAGCCTACGGCGCGGTTTTCCTCTATTTTGGGGTCACAGCTGACGAACCACCTGCAGAACTGACGTTTCCTCAGGAGTTGGCGGATGGCGAAAGTTATAGCCATTTCCTCTGTACTGCCAGTTGGGACTGTAATTACCAGTATGCCTTGGAAAACGTGATGGACCCGATGCACGGTTCTTATCTCCATTCCGCCTCCCACTCTATGGCGGAAGGGGATCGCAAGGCCAATATGTCGTTGCAGCCCACTGGCAGTGGATTCATCTTTAAAAAGGATGAACAAAGTGGTGTGAACTTTGACTGGGTAGAGTTAGGTAGTAGTGGGGCGTATTGGATGCGCCTGTCGATCCCGTATAAAAAACGCTTTGGGCCGGGGGGACATTTCTGGATCATCGGGATGGCGGTACCGGAAGATAAAGATCACTGCCGGGTATTTTTCTGGCGGATCCGTAAAGTGAAAGATTGGCAGCGTGATGCCTGGCGTTTTATGTATCGCAATCGTTTGGAAGGTTTACATTGGGACGTGCTGGAGCAAGACCGTATCGTGCTGGAAAACATGGTACCGAACGCACGTGGCCGTGAATATCTTTACCAGCATGATGTGGGGCTCTCCCGCCTGCGGCGTGTAATGCAGAAGGAAGCCCAAAAACAATTGGCGACCCTCAGCCAACAGGAGACCGCCCAGTGAGCGGCCTGCTGGCAGGGAAACGGATAGTGGTCACTGGTGCTGCCCGGGGGCTTGGGCGCAGCTTTGCGGCGGCACTGGCTCAGTCCGGCGCCAGTGTGGTGATGTGCGATATCCTGGCTGCAGAATTGCAGGATAGTGCCGACAGCTTGCGTCAGCAGGGGGCACAGGTGGAAGTACAGGTTATCGACCTCGCCTCTCCCGCTTCCATCACCACCGCTTTTAGCGAGATCGCTAAAGGTGGCGTGATTGATGGCTTGGTGAATAACGCCGCATTGGCCACCGGCGTGGGCGGTAAGACCATGATGGAGTACGATATTGATCTGTGGGACCGGGTGATGCAGGTGAATGTGCGTGGTACTTGGTTGGTAAGCCAGGCGGCGGTTCCACTGTTGGCGCAGACGGCCCATGGCAAAATCGTTAATGTCGCTTCAGATACCGCGTTGTGGGGCGCGCCCAAATTGATGGCTTATGTGGCCAGTAAAGGGGCGGTGATCGCCATGACCCGTTCCATGGCTCGCGAGCTGGGGCCGCAGGGGATCTGCGTTAATACCATTGCTCCAGGTTTGACCCGGGTAGAAGCCACAGAGTATGTTCCCGCTGAACGGCACCAATTGTATCAGCAAGGCCGAGCTTTGACGGGGGTACAACATCCAGACGATGTGACTGGCAGTGTGATTTATCTGCTGTCACCATTGGCGGATTTTGTCACTGGCCAGTTATTACCGGTCAATGGTGGCTTTGTGTTTAATTGACAGGTAGGCAACGACTTAAGAGGTAGCACATGGCAGACGAACAAGCGTGTAAATATCTTATCCCCGGGCTGGATCGCGGGTTACAACTGCTACTGGCATTCGGTGAGCAGCATAAGGAAATGACCTTTGCAGAATTACATCGCCTGGTCGATATGCCAAAAGCTACGGCCTATCGGGTGGTACAAACACTGGAACATCTGGGTTTTTTGGAGCGTAATCCACGTACCAATACCTTTGCGTTGGGGATCAAAGTGCTGCGGTTAGGCTTTGAGTATATCGCCTCATTGGATGTTGCTCAGGTGGGTCAACCGGTGATTGAGCAATTGCGTGATCGCAGCCAGTGCAGTAGTCATCTGGCGATCCGCGATGGGCATGATGTGATCTACATTGCCCGTGTCAGCGCGGCGGGTTCGCAGATAAATCAGGTGAGTGTGGGCACTCGCTTGCCAGTACACCGTACTTCTCTTGGCCGCATGTTGCTGACCAGTACCAGCCGGGAAGAGTTTGAGAAGCTATTTCCGCAGGAAACCTTACCTGATAGGGCACCGGGTACGCCCGCTAGCCGTGAGGCTTTGTGGCAAATGGTGCAGCAAGATAAAGCGCGCGGTTATGTGATTGGTGAATCCTTCTTCCGGCTAGGTATCTCGTCGATCGTCTACCCGATCTTTAACCGCGAACGGCAGGTGGAGGCAGTAGTCAGCATTATGGTGCCCTCGAATGAGATCCCGAAAGCGGACCGCGAACGGTTACGCGCCGAAGTGCGTGATGCCGCAGTGAAAATATCCGGGTTTCTAGGGGCATCGGTGCAGGAGTACGCCAGCTAGGTCACTGTTACAACCAGACTGATTCTTTAACTCAGGCAGTAATCAGGCTCATGCAAATTAATGGGCCAGGGTTCGCTCATGCCTGAAAAACATATTCAGCGATAACCTGAGGCACAACGAATGAGCATAAGCGGAATCGAAAAGCTGGAATTTGGCGTTGAAGATCTGCCAACGTGTGAAAAATTTATAAAAGACTTTGGCTTGCAGCCAGTGGTTCAACAGCAGGGGGATCTCTACCGTGAGTTTACCACCCTCACTGGGGCCAAAGTGGTGCTGTATCCACAAAACAGCGGGGCATTACCCCCAGCGTTTGAAGCGGGTTCTACGCTGCGCCGTATCACTTGGGCGGTTGAAAGCCCAACTGCTCTGGCTACATTACAAAAGAAACTGGCACCCATGCCAGGCTTCCACCAGGTGGGCGAAGAGTTTGAATGCCAAGATCCTAACGGCATGACGGTACGCTTTGCTGTCAGTGCGCAGCAGCCAGTGAGTCTGCCGGTATCGCCGATTAACCAGTGGGGAGATGTACGCCGCATCGATCAAGCCAGCCCGGTTTATACCCAGGCACAACCCGTTAATATCGGCCATGTGGTGTTCTTTGTGGAAGACTTACCGGCTACGGAGCGTTTTTACTGCGATGTGCTCGGGTTCCAGGTGTCTGACCGCTATATTGACCGCGCGGTGTTTCTACGCACCCAGGTACGCGGGGTTCACCACAACCTGTTTCTGCTCAAATTGCCCAACCGCCCGCGTGGCTTGAACCATGTGGCATTCACCGTGCGTGATATCCATGAGGTGATCGGCGGTGGTATCGCCATGAATAAACAGCAGTGGAGCACTTTTCTTGGCCCGGGCCGCCACCCGATCTCCTCTGCCTACTTTTGGTATGTCAACAGCCCGACCGGCGGCGCGTTTGAATACTATACCAATGATGATTACCTGACCGAAAACTGGCAACCCCGTGAGCTGGAGCATTCGCTGGTGTCATTTACCGAATGGGCGGTCGAAGGGGGAATAGACCACGATACCCGCCGCCAGCATCACAAAACGGGGGCGCTATGAGTGCAGGTATTGTGATTATTGGTGCTGGGCAAGCGGGTGGTTGGGCCGCCAAAACCCTGCGCGCAGATGGTTACAACGGCAAACTCACGGTGGTGAGTGATGAACCTTATGATTTCTATGAGCGCCCACCGCTGTCTAAATCCGTGTTGCTGGATGAACAGGCTCCACTAAGCCGCCTGTTTAGTGAAGAAGAAGTTGCCGCGCTAGATATCGACTGGTATCGCCCATTACGGGCTGAGGCGATTGATGCCCATCAGCAGACGGTGACGCTCAATAATGGTTGCCAACTACATTTTGAACAACTGTTGCTGGCCACCGGTGGGCAGCCACGCTTGCCGGATGCCCACTGGGCCAGTCATCCGCACGTGATGACATTGCGCTCTTGGGATGATGCCATTCGCCTGCGCCACAATTTGCTGCACTGTAAAAAACTGGCAATTGTTGGCGGTGGCTGGATTGGCCTGGAAATCGCCGCTTCAGCCCGCAAGCTGGGCATTGAGGTGACGGTATTTGAGCGGCAACCTGCATTGTGTATGCGCAGTGTTGGGTCAGAGGTCTCGCAGGCGTTGCTGGAACTGCATCAACAGCAGGGTGTGACGGTGCATTGCGACTGTGGCGAACTCACCCTTGAGGACCGGCAGGGAACTGCGTGGATAACCAGTGGCAAAAGCGCCGCACAATCTTTTGATCGGGTGGTGGTGGGCATTGGCGTGGAGCTAAACCTGGCGTTAGCACACAGTGCTGGGCTGCGGGTTGAGCATGGGATTGTGGTCGATGGGCAAGGGCGAACCAGCCACCCGGCAATTTTTGCCGCTGGCGATGTGGCACGTCATCCTAAACTTGGCCTCTGTCTACAGTCTTGGGCTTACGCACAGAACCAGGCGATTAGCACCGCCCACGCGATGCTGGATGCCACTGCGGCACCTTACGATGAAGCCGCCTGGCTTTGGTCAGATCAATATGACGCCAATATCCAGATCCTTGGCATCCCTAATGGGGGTGTTCACTCCGTGGTGCGCCGAACACCGCAATCATCGCTGTTTTTTACCCTGAATGCTGAGCAGCAACTGGTGCAAATGGTGGCGTTTAATGATGCACGCGCCATCAAACTGGGTAAACGTTGGCTGGCCAGTGGCCGGATATTGGATCCGCAGCAACTGGCGGATGTGGAGTTTTCTCTGATGGCGTTGAAATAGCCGCCGACCTGAGGGAGCGTTTTATGACGATACAAGATATTGACACCCGTAATACTCGGGTGGGGGATGTTGTTGCCGAAAATTTGCCAACCAGAGTGCGTTGGTCAGCGCCTATCGCCCTGTTTGCCTGCGTATTGCTGGCATTTTTCGACAAGATCAGTATTGCTGCACTGTTTTCTGACGCCGAGTTTCAGCAGGCGATGGGCATTGGTTTTGATCCTGCCCGGCTGGGATTACTGATGAGTGCCTTCCTGTTCTCTTACGGCATCTCTTCCATGTTGCTGAGTGGTATTGGTGACCGGTTAAACCCAGTTAAAGTCCTGATCGGTATGATGGTGACTTGGGGGGTGCTGATGGTCTTAATGGGCCTGACACGCTCCTACTACAGCATGATTACCTTGCGTGTTTTGCTGGGGATTGCAGAAGGCCCACTGATACCGATGGCTTACACCATTGTACGCCAAGCGTTCCCGCAACATTTGCAGGCACGCGCCACCATGATGTGGTTATTAGGCACGCCGATCGGTGCGGCGCTCGGCTTCCCGGCAACCTTATATATTCTGCACAACTTTGACTGGCAAAGTACCTTCTTCTTTATGGCATTTCTGACACTGCCGGTCATGTTGTTGGTGCTTTGGGGTACCAGACATCTGAATGTGGATCGCCCCGTGCGGGCCGGTAGCAGCAAACCGCTGGCTGCTGAGCGTAGGCAGCTACGCACTGAACTGTTTCGGACACCGCATTTCTGGATGATTTGCCTATTCAATATTGCATTTCTGACCTACCTGTGGGGCATGAATGGTTGGGTACCTAGCTATCTTATTGAAGGCAAAGGTATTCATCTGGAACATGCTGGCTACCTGTCATCACTGCCGTTTATTGCCATGCTGTTAGGTGAAGTGCTGGGTGCCTGGCTATCAGACAAAATGGATCGTCGGGCTTTGGCCTGTTTTATCTCATTGTTTGGGGCCGGTTTGGGTTTGTGGGTGGTGTTACATCTGCAGGGGACTTACAGCGTGATCGCCGCCATGTCTTTCAGCACCTTTATGTGGGGTACCGGGGCACCCAATATCTTTGCACTGTTGGCTAAGGCCACCAGCAGCCGGGTTAGCGCCACAGCTGGCGGTATTTTTAACGGGTTAGGTAACTTTGCCGGTGCTTTGGCTCCGGTGCTGATGGGGGCGTTGATCGCCGCTAGCGGCAATATGGATAACGGCTTGCTGTTCCTGGTGGTGATGGCCTTGGTTGGCTGCGTCATTTTGCTGCCGTTAGTGAAAAAATATTGATGTGACCATTTTGATATAACAAAGGAGAGAAACTATGTCTCAAGTTGAAGATAAAGCAGTGACCAAGCCGCAGGATCTGACGATAAAACAACGGGTAGAGTCACGCATCGCCCGCTTTGAGGGGCGTAAATACGACTGGAACGCACTGAAGTTTCAGGCGGATTATGATCCGAAATATCGTCGTGCGCAGATGCGCTATCTGGGTACTGGTGCTACCGGTGTCGCCAGCGATAGCAACACCGTTCCGGCAGAGCACTTTACTTTTTCCACCATGGTGCTGCCCGCCAAATGCGAAGGGCCGCTGCACCTCCATGCGGATGTTGAAGAAGTGTTCTTTATGCTGAAAGGCAGCATCACGGTGATGATCAGAGATGGTGACGAATACTACGAAACCACCCTGAAAGAGCGTGACCTGATATCCGTACCGGCAGGGATTTATCGCGGCCTGTTCAACCATGGTGAAGAAGAAGCCCTGATGTGCGTGATGCTGGGTACCCCCAAGCCGGAAACACCGACCTACCCGGCGGATCACCCTTTATCCAAAGTGAAGCGTAACTGATGAGTGGTTTACCGCAACGCCAACAGGCGAACTGTGGCGGCTACCCATTAAGCTGGCGTGAGGCGGGACAGGGCCAGGCGGTGTTGTTACTGCATGGTATCAGTTCCGGCTCCGCCTCCTGGGTCAAGCAGTTCAGTGATAGCGCCTTGACGGCTAACCATCGTCTGATCGCCTGGGATGCCCCGGGTTATGGTGAGAGTGCGGTACTGGCGCAAACGACAGCCAGTGCCGCCGACTATGCCAAGGCGTTAGCGGCCTTGGTTGCTGAGTTGGCGTTGCAACAGCCACTGATTGTTGGGCATTCCCTTGGCTCGTTGATTGGCAGTGCCTACGCAGCCGCCCATCCTGATGGTGTCAGTGGCTTGGTCCTGGCTGATCCGGCGCAAGGTTATGCCACGGCCAGCGCAGAGAAACGCCAGCAGGTTTATGCACAGCGTAAACAATTGATGGCAACACTCGGCCTACAAGGTTACGCAGAGCAGCGTGCGGCTGCGTTACTGCGTGAGGGGGCGGATTCGCAGGATATCGCTTGGGTAGGTCGTGGTATGCAGCAGCTTAATCCCGCTGGTTTTCTTAATGCGGCGTGGATGTTGGCCAATGATGACATCCATCAATATTTGCGCGCTTACCGGGGCCACTTACAGGTGTGGTGTGGCAGTGAAGACCGCATCACCCCGCCTGCAGGGGCTGAAAGTCTGGCACAACAGTATGCTGCGCCGATGCGCCTGATCCCAGCGGCAGGGCATGCCAGCTATCTTGATGCCGCAGCACTGTTTAACCGTTATTTGCAGCAGTTTACGGGGGGGATCCCATCATGAACTTTCAAATAGAGCAACGAGTTGCCGTGGTCACTGGCGGCTCCTCAGGGATCGGTTTTGCAACCTTGCGTCTGTTACTGGCGGAAGGGGCAAAAGTGGCTTTCTGTGGTCGTAACCCAGACAAACTGGCTTCTGCACAGGCCAATTTGCGCGATGAGTTTCCACAAGCACAAATCCTGGCATTACCCTGTGATGTGCTTGATGTTGACCAGGTTGCCCACTTTGCTGACCAGGTGAACCACCATTTTGGTGCAGTGGATATGTTGATCAATAACGCCGGGCAAGGGTTTGTGGCGAATTTTGAGCAAACACCACGTGAAGCCTGGCTGCATGAAGCAGAACTCAAATTGTTTGGGGTGATTAACCCGGTACAGGCATTTTTACCCGCGTTACAACGTTCAGATATTGCTTCGATTACCTGCGTTAACTCGTTACTGGCTTTGCAACCGGAAGAGCACATGATTGCCACCTCGGCGGCTCGGGCTGCGCTACTTAATATGACACTGACCTTGTCGAAAGAGCTGGTGAGTAAGGGAGTGCGTGTCAATTCGATCCTGCTGGGAATGGTGGAATCTGGTCAGTGGCAGCGCCGCTTTGCTCAACGGGATGATCCGCAGCAGAGCTGGGAGCAGTGGACAGCGGCGCTCGCGCAGCGGCGTGGTATTCCGATGAAACGACTGGGTAAACCCCAAGAAGCGGCACGGGCCTTGCTGTTTTTGGCCTCACCCATGGCTTCCTTTACGACTGGGGCGACACTGGACGTTTCCGGTGGTTTTAACCGGCATCTCTGATAGGGCCAGAAAATGAAAAAAATCATGATGATAGGTTATGGCTCAATGGCCAAAGAGGTGGTGGCACGATTACCGGCAGGTGTTGAATTGGGTTGGATCCTGGCACGGGAAAAACATCATGGCGAGATCGCGGCGGCATTTAATGGGCGCGTGGTGGCATTGAGTGACCCGGCACAATGCAGCGAGCGGCCTGACCTGGTGTTGGAGTGCGCCAGCCAACAGGCCGTTGCCGAGTTTGGTGAAGCTATCCTGAAACGTGGTTGGTCGCTGGCGGTGATCTCTACCGGTGCGTTGGCTGATAGCGCATTACAACAGCGTTTACAGCAGGCGGTGGCAGCGCATCATGGCCGGTTGATGGTGCTGTCTGGTGCGGTGGCGGGTATGGATGGACTGGCGGCGGCTCGTGAGGGGGGGCTGGAAAGTGTCACTTACCAATCCAGCAAAAGCCCGGCCAGTTGGCGTGGTAGCCAAGCGGAAAAATTGATCGACCTGGATAGTGTCACTGAAGCGCGAGTGTTCTTTGAAGGCTCAGCCCGTGAGGCGGCAAGGCTCTTTCCAGCCAATGCCAATGTGGCTGCCACCATTGCACTGCATGGCTTGGGGATGGATGCCACGCGAGTACGCTTGCAGGTGGATCCACATACCCAACGCAATACCCATCGCTTACAGGTATCTGGCCGCTTTGGCCAGTTCCAGATTGAGCTCTGTGGCAACCCGTTGGCGAGTAACCCCAAAACCTCAATGTTGGCAGCGTTGAGTGCGGTACAAGCCTGCCGTGACTTGTAATGGTCCGCGAACGCCAGCGATAGCCGAGATTTTGACCTTAGTTTTTATTGCCTGAACAACAGGAGTACCTGATGGAAACGTTAAAGATTTTTCTTGCTGGCCGCTGGTGTGAGGGGCGAGGTGACGAGATGCAGTCGGTTTTTCCGGCTGATGGCAGCGTGAATGCCCACTTGCGTGCCGCCAGCATTGAAGATGTCAATGAAGCGGTGACGGCAGCGGAACAAGCCTGGCGCAACCCAAACTGGCGGGGGCTGGTGCCGCATCAGCGTGCGTCTATTTTGTACCGTGTTAGTGATTTGATCAGCGCACAGGTAGAGAGCCTAGCACAACTGCAAACCCGTGATAACGGTAAGCCATTAGCGGAAACCCGTGGATTAGTGATGAGTGCTGCAGCCACTGCGCGCTATTTTGCCGCCGCCTGCGAAGTACTTGAGGGGGAACTGCCCACTCAGCGCAACCGTGACGTAATGACCTTAAGCCAATATCAACCGTTGGGGGTGATTGCGGCCATCACCCCCTGGAACTCCCCCATTGCCAGTGAAATGCAGAAAGTGGCACCGGCGTTAGCTGCAGGAAATGCCGTGGTGCTTAAACCTGCCGAAGCGACGCCTTTAATGGCGCTGAAACTGGCGGAATTGTTTGAACAAGCGGGTTTGCCTGCCGGCTTGCTGAGTGTATTGCCGGGTAAAGGGTCAGTGATTGGCGAAGCGCTAGCGCGTCACCCACTAGTGAAGAAGATCTCTTTTACCGGCGGTACCGGCACTGGCCGTCATCTGGCCCATATTGCGGCTGAAAAACTGATCCCCACTTCACTGGAACTGGGGGGTAAATCACCAACGATAGTCTTAGCGGATGCTGACCTGGAACAAGCGGCACGGGGTATTTGTTACGGTATTTTCAGTTCGGCGGGGCAGGCGTGTATTGCCGGTTCGCGGTTGTTTGTACACCGCTCATTGTATCAGCCCTTATTGGCACGCTTGTGTGAACTGACGGCGGGTCTGCGTATCGGCAACCCACTACAGCCCGGTATTCATCTGGGCCCATTAATCAGCCAAAAACACCGCCAGAGCGTCGCGGACTACGTGGCGTTGGCTCAGCAGGAAGGGGGACGGATCCTGATGGGGGGCGAGGTACCCGCCGATCCACAACTGGCGCAAGGCAGTTATTACCTGCCAACGATTATAGAAGGGCTGAGTAATAGCGCTCGGGCCTGCCAAGAGGAGATCTTCGGCCCGGTGCTGGTGGTAATGCCGTTTGATGATGAAGCACAGTTGGTTGAACTGGCCAACGACTCAGTATATGGCCTGGCCGCAGGTATCTGGAGCCGTGATTTTACCCGTGCGATGGCGCTGGCAGAACAGTTGGAAACCGGCACTGTGTGGATTAACACCTACAAAACATTCTCGATTTCTACGCCATTTGGCGGCTTTAAACAGAGTGGCTTGGGGCGTGAAAAGGGCCGCCAGGGTATTCAGGCTTATATGCAACAAAAAAGCCTGTATCTGGCATTGAGTAATCAGCCCAATCGTTGGAGTGACTGAGCGTCTTCCATAAAACAAGATAATCAAGAAGGTAGAAGATGAACGAAAAAATAACGGTTGGTGAGGCGATAGCCCGAACGCTGGAACAGTACCAAGTGGCTGCAATCTATGGCGTTATCTCAATCCATAACCTGCCAGTGGCCGATGCTATTGGGCAACGTGGGGCGATCCGCTTTGTGCCTGCACGCGGCGAGGCTGGGGCGGTGACCATGGCGGATGCTCACGGGCGTTTTTCTGGCCTGGGGGTGGCGTTGACCAGCACCGGCGCTGGGGCGGGCAATGCGGTGGGGGCAATGATTGAAGCACTGAATGCCAATACGCCATTACTGCACATTACCGGCCAGGTAGAAAAAGCCTATCTGGATGCTGATGCCGGGTTTATTCATGAAACCAAAGATCAATTGGGTTTTCTGCGTGCTTGTTCCAAGCAGGCTTATCGGGTGCATACGCCCGAACAGGCGGTAGCGGTGTTGCAACGGGCTATTCTGGATGCGCAGACCGTTCCTTGTGGCCCGGTAGCGATAGAGATCCCGATCGATATTCAAAACAGTCTGATCCCTGCCAATCTGGTAGGTCATGCCATTTTGCCACCGGTGTTGCCAGCGGCGGCTGACGTGGCGGTAGAGCGCCTATACCAGCGCTTGCGCAGTGCCAAACGCCCGCTACTGTGGGTGGGGGGCGGTGCACTGGCCTGCCGTGAAGCGGTTAAACAGTTGGCAGATGCCGGCGTGGTGGTCATTTCCAGCACCCATGGGCGTGGTATTTTGCCCGATAGCCACCCGCGCAGCTTGCGGGCATTCCATAACTCACCCAGTGTTGAGGCGATCCTGACGCAGTGTGACTTAACGCTGGTGGCGGGTTCTCGGCTACGTAGTAATGAAACGCGTACTTGGTCGCTACCACTGCCTCGCCCGTTGGTACAGATTGATATCGACCCGGCGGCAGCCAACCGTAACTATCTGGCAGATGAACAGATTTCTGGTGATTGTGCTGCTTTGCTCACTGCATTGGCAGCACGGTTGACCCCAGGAGAAAAAGTGAATGCCGACTGGGATAGGGAAATTGCTCAGGCGGTAGAGCAGGCAGAAGCGGCACTGCGCCAGCAGTCGGGGGAATACGCCAAACTGAATGATGCGATCGCCAGCGCATTACCACCGGATGGTTTACTGGTCCGTGATATCACCGTCTCTGGCAGTGTTTGGGGCAGCCGCCTGTTCCGTGCTATTTCACCTTTGTGCAATATTCACTCCTTGGCGGGGGCGATCGGCATGGGGTTGTCGATGGCCATTGGTACGGCGATTGCCAACCCACAACGCAAAGTGGTGGGGCTGGTGGGAGATGGGGGGGTGGCGCTAGGGTTAGGGGAATTGGCGACCATGGCGCAGGAGAAAGCCAATATCACTTTGCTGATTATGAATGATGATGGTTATGGTGTGATGCGGGGTATTCAAGATAAGTATTTTGCCGGGCGGCAGTACTATAACCAATTACATACCCCAGATTTTTGCCAGGTTGCCGAAGCTATGGGAATCAAAGCCTGGAAAGTGAATCATGCCGAGCAGTTTGCCGGTGTGATGGCAGAGGCGATTAACTACTCAGGGCCATCAGTGGTCGAGGTGGAGATGAACAGCGTAGGCCCCTTGAGTTTTGCCGGTCCACCACAGAAATTGTATTAACTATCGGCGGCAAAGCGTTCTGCCATTTTTCAAGCGACTGCCATGTTTATATCATCCGCTGTTTTATCAGGCCCATTATTGGGCCTTTTTCTCACCTGCTTAGCGGTTTACGTTGTTTAAACCCATCTGCATTTTACTTGGTCATTTAAAGTAGATTAACGAGATAAAAGAATGGCTAACCGATCTTTTTTTTCTACTACACTTTCTTAAGAAGCGAATGAGTTTCTCACCCGATACTCATGAGACTCCTCATACTTCAATTACAGGGCTGTTGGTTGAGTTATTCAGCCTGGTTCCCTGTAATTACTCGTTTCGGCGCCAGAGGTAATGTGGGTGCGAAAGGGCTTTACCGGTAACTTGAATGAAGCAGGACATAAAGGGTTCACACCTTATCACTTTACTTTATAAAACATTAACTCAATTTATTTAACAAACCTGTATCAGTGTTGCATAAATAATTATGCGATGGGTGACACCATATAACCAATAAATTCAAGATATTGTCACCTCATTTAGAATAACACTGATATAGAGGGGATGGACACTATGAATCGTGTATACCGTGTTGTTTTTAACTACGCTTTAGGGCTTATGCAGGTGGCTTCTGAGTTTACGCGCCGTACTGGTAAGTCATCCTCTGGTCAGACCGTGGTTGAAGGTTCCGGTGATCACGTTGCAGATAGTCAGCAACTTAAAAAAAGCGCTTTATCAATACGGGGTTGGCCCCTGCTGAGTGCGGTTTGCCTGCTTTTATTCTCTCAAGGGGTATTTGCCAATGGCGCGGGTGGCGATAACGCTTCTTTCTTGGGGGGCAATGGCGCTTATGGTGGTGCTGGCGGGGGCGGGGGAGCAAGTGGCACTGGTGGGCGACCTAGTTCCCGTTCTATAGCGGGTTCCGCTGGTTTAGCCAATGGTACTGGCGGCGCAGGCTCAAGAGGTACGGGTACAAACGCCGATGATCCTGTGGGAGCAGGAGGCGCAGGTGGAAACGTAGGGAGTGCGGGTACCCCGGTAGGCGGAGCGGGTATTGCTGGGGGAAACGCCGTCTGTACACCTTCTTGTTCTAATGGTTTTGGTGCTGGTGGTGGGGGGGGCGGGGGTGCTGGTTTTGTCGGGAGCACAATAAATGCGATCTCGGCGACTATCCGTGGTGGCAATGGGGGTAGTGGGGGTAATGCCTTAGCGACCGGTGGTTCAGATGGTGGCAGTGGTGGCGGTGGAGGTGCCGGTGCTGTACTGACAGGGACCGGTACCACCACAGTGAATACTAATATCACTATCTCTGGTGGTGCTGGCGGGAATGGAGGATCCGGCGCGGGTGGTGGTGGTGGTGGTTTTGGTGGTGGTGGTGGTAGTGGCATAGTGAGTAGTGGCGTCAGTATCAGCAATAGTCGGACCATTTCCGGTGGCAATGGCGGGGTGGGCGGAACCAATGCCACCACCGCTGCGCACAGCCGCTCTGGTGGGGTTGGTGGCACCGGCATTACCGGGTCATCATTGACCATCACTAACACTAGCACTGGAACTATTCAGGGGGGGAATGGCGGAGCGAGTGGCACCGGTGCGTCGGGTACACCGGGGGCACTGGCGGCGGGTGGCATTGGTATCACTGGCAGTAATATGACCATCATCAACTCCGGTACTATCAGTGGTGGTCTAACTAGTACTGGTGGCACGCGCAGCCGGGCAATTTCATTTACTGCGGGTACTAATCGCCTGGAGTTACAGGCGGGCTACACGATTAATGGTAATGTCGGCGGGAGTGGCGCTAATACGTTGACTTTGGGCGGGGCGACTAACGCTATCTTTAATATGTCCCTGCTAGCCAGTCAATTCACCAGTTTCACGGCGTTACAAAAAACCGGCAATAGTACCTGGACACTGACCGGTAGCAGTACCACCACTTCGCCATGGACTATCTCCGCCGGTACATTAGGAACGAGTGTTATCGGTGCATTGGGGAATGGCACCATTAGTGTGGCTAATGGCGCGACTTTATTATTTACCAGTATTACCGGTTCAACATTTGCCAATACCTTAAGTGGTGCGGGGACCTGGGCGTTAAATGGCAGTAATGTCAGTATGGCCAGCCGTACCAATGCCAGCAACTTTACCGGTATTTTTAACCTAATCAACACCTCAAGCTTAACCATTAATAACGCCACATCATTAAATAGCAATGCCCGGTTTAATATGACCAATGCGAATAGCCGCTTGCTGATTAATAATACCGCCAACTATACCTTGAATAATGGCATTACCGGTGCAGGGCAAATTAATGTCAATGGCAGCAATGCGAATTTGAGCTTTGGTTTTGGTGCCAATGCCGGCAGTGCTTTTACCGGTATCGTGAATCTACAAAACAGCCTATTCGCCTTGACCGGTAATAATACGACAGCGTTAACCCGAGCGACACTTACCCTAAGCAGTGGTAATAGTACCACCGTTGGGGCTGCGGGAGCCCCCACGACGCAAACCATCGGCAGTTTGGGCATAGCGGGTGGCAGGTTAACGTTTTATAGCAATTTATTCAGTGATCGTGCGGATAGCATCATTAGCGCCGCCGGACTGACCGCCACCACTGGCACCATTAATATTGTGGGCGATGGTGCCATCAATACTAATACGTTAATAGGGAGTCGTTCTTTACTTAACCAGAATATAAATACCCAGTGGACTCAGTTGGTCAACGCCACCAGCGCCGGGAGTGTCAATGGGTTAAACATGCAGCTCAATGGGGCTGCAGTGAACCCAGGTGTGCGCTATGGCATCACTCAAAATAGTGAGCGTGTAGCCAACGGGCTGTATGATTTTAGCTTATCCAATACCGGCAGC
>NZ_JBXUGO010000019.1:0-87920 GCF_057180565.1 Serratia sp. HNCC26DJ244
TGGTATTAGGATCAGCTATTTAGGCGGAATACTGGAAAGAAACTGAAAAATAACGCACCCAAATATAAAGAAAGTATAAAAATGGTTTAAATATGCAGTTAAAAATTAACTTAAGCCGTATTAAATTAACCGTTCTGTAACAACGTGATTTAGTAATGCCTGTCGATGCGATTATTTGATCATTGAGTGGTCTGATGAGTGGAAAAATTATACATATTGCGGTATTATTTTGCTCAGTTTTTAACTCATCTGGTTTGAATTTTCGCCTCACGCTTGGCTCTGACAGCGTAGGGTGCTGTTTTAAAGGAGTTTCTATGTCTTACTATCACGCATATCCGTTACATCGTATCTTCCTGCGCCGTAGTGCAGTGATTCTGGTGGGTGTTCTTGCCTTTCCGGTGATGTTGTTCCGTAATGATCGCGCCCGCTTTTACAGCTATTTACATCGCGTATGGTCAAAGACCAGTAATAAACCTGTCTGGTTGCAACAGGCTGAAAGCGCCCCGGTTGATTTTTACTAACACTTTTCAGTGTCGGCGATTATTTTCAACCTTGGCAAAATGCTGTTTATTATCCAGTGTGCCGTTAGTTGTCATTTCTGTGGTGGCTTTAGTGCAGGTAGACTCAGGTTCATTTAAGTTGCAGCCAACGCGCCAACAGCTTGAATGGTCACGGTTATATACCAGCGCGGCGTTATAAAATTTAATTTACCAATACCAACCAAGATATTCCCATGGGTAAGCAAATGGCCCATACTGGATAGCATTGAAACGCGATGCGGCGGCAGCCAGCCTGACCAAGCCCAGTAAGAACGGAATATAAAGAACAGAATATGAATTGGATAACCCCACCCCTGATAGTGGCACCTGTGGCGCAGGCGACACAGCGGCTACGCCTGTTGCTGAACGTCATGATGTTCAGCGTCTTACTTTTTGGCAGCGTCACTGCCTTGGCGAATACCGCTTTGCCACTGAACTTCCACCAGGTTTCACCTGAAATCTACCGTTCAGCGCAGCCTGACGTAGCTCAGATGAAGGCCGTTGAGCAGCAGGGGATCAAAACCGTACTCAACCTGCGCCAGTGGAATGATGATGACAGTGAAGCCAAAGGTACCCATCTGGTGTTGCGCCGCGTGCCGATCAATGCGGCAGTGATCAATGACGACAAAGTGGTGAGCGCCTTGCGGGAAGTCCGTTTTGCTCAAAAACCGCTACTGGTACATTGTTGGCATGGTAGTGATCGTACCGGTCTGGTGGTCGCCATGTATCGCCTGGTGTTCGAACAGGCCAGCAAAGCCGAGGTATTAGCCGAGTTGCGCCAGCCACAATTCGGTTACCACGAAAGTTATTATCCAAATATTGCTCGTTATATCAGTAGCGTTAATGTTGACCAGATCCGGCAACGGGTTCTGGCCGATAATCCTCGGCAGTCTTAATTTTCTAGCAGGGAAGAGGGGGATTCGCCCCTTTACCTAAAAAAGTTCGGAAATGGTCCTTCTTCGCCAGCTATTATTGCCTTTCAGCACATAACAATATCACCATCAGCACATAACAATATCACCATCAGCACATAACAATATCACCATCAGCGCGATTGCTATTTCGTATTCTTGCCCGAACTCTTCTACACTTCTCTATCCACACTCATTCAAATTGCTGTTTTAAATGGCGATGGGTATTAACATTTTTTGGCTAGGGAGAGAGATAACATGAGCGACAAGATCCTTATCGGTATCAGTGCTTGCCTGCTGGGTAATCCGGTACGGTTTGACGGTGGTCATAAGCGCTGTGAGTTTGCAATTGATCAACTGTCACCCTATGTGCAGTTTGAGCCTATTTGCCCGGAAATGGCCATTGGTATGCCTACTCCCCGCCCGGCATTGCGTTTGGTTAAAAAACAGCAACAAACTCTGTTGTGTCATAGCAGTGATCATCAGGTGGATGTCACGGACAAAATGCAGCAATTTTCACAGCAGCGTGTCGCTAACTTAACCCATCTGTGTGGTTATATTGTCTGTGCAAAATCCCCCAGTTGTGGGATGGAGCGAGTCAAGGTTTATGATGAAAATGGCTCAGGGGCGCGTAAAAGTGGCGTGGGGCTGTTTACCGCTGAGTTATTGCGCCAGATGCCTTGGTTACCGATAGAGGAAGATGGCCGTTTGAATGACGCCGAGTTGCGGGAAAACTTTGCCGAACGGGTGTTTGCGCTACATGAGTTGAATCTATTGTGGCGTCAGGGATTGACCCGTGGGGGCCTGATTGCCTATCACAGCCGTTATAAACTGATATTACTGGCACATTCACAGCCCGGTTCCCGAGAGTTAGGGCGTTTTGTGGCAGAGATTGAACGCTGGGATAAACTGGAGGAGTTTGCTGTGGAGTACCGCCAACGCCTGATGGCGATACTGCAACACAAGGCAACCCGGCGTAATCACACCAATGTGCTGATGCATGTACAAGGCTATTTCCGTCCGCACCTTAATGCCGCGCAACGCCAGGAATTGGCTCAGTTGATTGAGCGTTATCGCCAGGGGGTACAGCCGTTGCTGGCGCCAATAACACTGTTGAAACACTATATGGCTGAATTTCCTGATAGCTATCTGGCACAGCAGCGCTATTTTGATCCTTACCCAGAAGCACTGCGCCTGCGTTATGGCCACTAATAAGCAAGGAGTGTGATGACCACGCATCTGGTTTGGTTGCGCAATGATCTGCGCATTACCGACAATAAAGCTCTGTATGCCGCCTGCGCTGACCCACAAGCGCGGGTGATGGCGCTGTATATCGCGACACCGCAACAGTGGCGGCAACACAATATGTCCCCGCGTCAGGCGGCTTTTATTCACGCCCATCTACGGCAACTGCAGCAGGTACTGGCGGCTCGGGGGATAGAACTGGTTTGCCACCAATGCGGTAATTTTGCTGAGTCGGCACAGTGGCTGGTGGAGTTTTGCCAGCAGCAACAAGTTTCAGCCCTGTTTTATAACCGCCAATATGAGTTCAATGAACGCCAGCGCGATAGCGGGGTTGAACAAGCATTGCAAGGGCAGGTGAGTTGTCATGGTTTTGATGACAGCCTGTTACTGCCGCCCGGTAGTGTGCAAACCGCTAAGGGCGAGATGTATCAGGTTTTCACCCCATTTCGTCATACCTTTATTCAGCGGCTGCTGGCGTCGGAAACCACGGTATTACCAGCCCCTTCCTCACGGGGGCCTGCATGCCAGTTTACGCTGCCTGACAAGTTTGATTATCCCTTTGAGGAGGTGAGTGACGGCTATCCGGTGGGTGAACAGGCAGCGCTACAAAGGTTACGTGCATTTTGCCGTGAGCAAGTGTCTGACTATGCTAAACAGCGCGACTTGCCCGCCATTAATGGCACCAGCAATTTGTCGCCTTATCTGGCGATCGGTGTGCTCTCTCCGCGTCAGTGTCTTAACCGCTTGCGGGTGGAGTGCCCGGATGTGTTGGAAAACCCGCAAAGTGGCGCTTTTTGTTGGTTAAATGAATTGATCTGGCGGGAGTTTTATCGCCATTTGATCGTTGCCTATCCCGCGTTATGTAAACATCGTCCTTTTATCCCGTGGACCGATAACCTGAGCTGGAGCGATAACCCATCCGCGTTACAGGCTTGGCAGCAAGGCCTGACCGGTTATCCGATTGTGGATGCCGCTATGCGTCAGCTTAATCAAACGGGGTGGATGCATAACCGGTTACGGATGGTCAGCGCCAGTTTTCTGGTTAAAGATCTGTTGATCGATTGGCGTGCTGGTGAACGTTATTTTATGTCGCAATTGTTGGATGGTGACCTGGCGGCCAATAATGGTGGTTGGCAGTGGGCGGCATCAACAGGAACCGATGCTGCACCCTATTTCCGCATCTTTAACCCGACCACGCAGGGGAAACGTTTTGATCCCCAAGGTGTTTTTATCCGTAAATGGCTCCCAGAGCTGGCACAGGTACCCGACAGTGAGATCCACCATCCCCATCGTTGGGCACAAAAGCAACGGGTGGTGTTGGACTACCCGCAACCGATAGTCGATCATCAGCAGGCCAGGTTGAATACCTTGGCCCGCTTTGAGGCAGCGAAAAGCCAAGAGACGCAGGCATTAAGGCCAGAAATGAAGGATTAAAACATAGGACAACACGCCAAGCGTGATACTTAGCAGCACATTACGTAGCATCAGGTGTACTGCGGTGATAAGCAACGCCGGGATAATAAAATGTATGCTTTGCTGGATCTGGTGCATTTTAATCATGCCGGATGAGTAAATCACCAGAATAAACATCATCACCAGTGGGAAGCGCTGTCGAATATAAATGGCAAAGCCATTCATGGTTAATTTTTTTTCAAACGCGAAAGGCAGCGCGCGCAGCAAGAAGGTCACTATCCCCATCACCAGGATCACTGACAAAATATAATAATTACTCACTGAGTATCACTCCGTTTCTTTCGGTAATTTTGTACTGCAGATAGAACATCACCAAGGCGCACAAACTGGCGCAAATCAGGAAAGTATCGGGGAAAAATAGCCAGGCAAACAAGCAACTGCCACCAGCGATAACTAACGCACTGAACGAGAAATTGTTCTTTAGTTGCTCAATAAAAAGCACGATAAACAGCGCAGTTAAAGAAAAATCCAGACCAGCGATCGGCGGGATCTGATCCGCCAGCATGATTCCCAACACTGTACCTAGCACCCAGTAACCATGATTCAGCATGACGATAATCAAGGCTTCTCGCTTGTTAAGCGTCTTATAACTGGTGAGCAGGGAGTAACTTTCGTCAGTAATGCAGAAGATGAAATAGAGTTTTTTTAACCAGGTGTCAGGCATCAGGTTGATCAGAGACATGCCATAAAACAGGTGGCGGAAGTTGACCAATAACGTCGCGATAGCGATATCGAGTAACGAGTTGGCCGCCAGTACCATGGGAATAGCTAGAAACTGAATGGCACCAGCAAACACCAACAGGCTGAATAGCGGTGCAAAGTACCATGGTATCCCCTCAGTGGACATCAGGAAGCCAAAAACCATCCCTAAAGGGATATAGCCCAACATCACCGGTAGCGTTAGTTTGAAATAGTAACTTGCTGTATTCATTTGAATAAACACCAACAGTAATTGACGACAGGTTGCGGGTTATTGGTGGGTTTATAGCGTGATATAGCGATAGTTTTCCGTGTTTGTTGCATGATGGCGTCCAAATGCTCCCTGACTGAGTTCACCAGTATACGGATCAATTAATTGGTGAGGATATTTTTCTTTAACCCAACCAATATGCTCTAATCTTGGGTAATTTGGCTATAACCAAAAGTGAGAATGATATGCATAACCTGGATCTGGAAAATCTGCTCAACACTGAGCTCAATTGTGCGGCGTTTCAAGATTATGCGCCGAATGGCCTGCAGGTAGAAGGGCGTTCACAAGTGCAGCGCATTGTCACCGGGGTCACCGCTTGCCAGGCGTTGCTGGATGCAGCAGTGGAACAGCAAGCTGATGCGGTTATTGTGCATCATGGTTATTTCTGGAAAAACGAAGCGCCAGCGGTGCGTGGCATGAAACGCAACCGGCTGAAAACCTTACTGAGCCATGACATCAATCTGTATGGTTATCACTTGCCGTTGGATGCCCATCCTACATTGGGCAATAACGCCCAGTTGGCTCAATTGTTAGGTATTCGGGAACGGGGTCAAATAGAGCCGTTAGTGCCATACGGTGAATTTGAACCGCCGTTAACCGCCAGTGAACTGCAACAGCGGCTGGAAACTCGCCTTGGCCGGGCAATATTGCACTGTGGTGATCATGCACCACAACTTATCCGTAGTGTGGCCTGGTGTACTGGTGGCGGCCAAGGGTTTATCGACAGCGCTGCACAGTTTGGTGCTGATGCCTTTATCAGTGGTGAAGTGTCTGAACAAACCATTCATACCGCCCGGGAGATGGGTATCCACTTTTTTGCTGCGGGTCATCACGCCACTGAACGGGTGGGCATCAAGGCGCTGGGTGAGTGGTTGGCACAACAGCACGGTTTTGATGTTCGCTTTATTGATATCCCCAATCCTGCCTGACAACCGGTTAGGGGCAATATGCCCCTGTTCAATATGCTGTGCGTTGATATCCCCATTCACTCAAAGTGCCAATACCCCGCAGCTTGAGTGACCACTGGCATATTGACAGCCAGCCTCTGCTCGCGCATAACTGTCAAGTTTTGTAAGTCATTAACTCCCTAAGCATTGTAAGTGATAGGCGGGCGGTTTTCTGCTGGAAAAATGCTGGGGATAAGGAGATTAAGGTGCAACGAGCACGATATTACCTGCTAGGGGAACGCGCTGTAGTGCTTGAATTGGCACCCCCGGTGACGCTGCAGAGCCAGCAGCGTATTTGGGCGTTGGCAGAAAAACTGAACCACCATCAGGATGTGCGGGAAGTGGTCCCGGGGATGAATAACCTGATGTTGTTACTGTATACGCCACAGGCCGATGCAGAAGCAATGCTGGCGTTATTACGTCAGGGGTGGGAAGAGAAGGAGTGTCTGGTGCCGGAGTCCCGTGAGGTGGATATTCCGGTGGTTTATGGTGGTGAGTATGGTCCGGATCTGGCGGAGGTGGCACAGCACACTGGCCTGACTATGCGCCAAGTGGTGGAATGCCACTCCTCAGTGACTTATGTGGTCTATTTTCTCGGGTTCCAACCCGGTTTTACTTATCTGGGGGGGATGCCAGAACGGTTGGCAACACCGCGCCGGGCGGTTCCTCGCTTGTCGGTGGCTGCTGGGTCAGTGGGTATTGGTGGCGGGCAAACCGGCATCTATCCCCTTGTGACCCCTGGGGGATGGCAATTGATTGGCCGCACGCCACTGGCGCTGTTTAATCCCCATGAAATGCCACCGACGCTATTGCGCCCTGGTGATAATGTGCGTTTTGTACCGCAGAAGGAGGGGGTATGTTGAAGATCTCGCGAGCCGGTATCTACACCACCGTGCAGGATTTAGGGCGTAATGGTTTCCGTCGGTTAGGCATCAGCCAAGGGGGCGCGCTTGATATACCCGCGCTGAAAATTGCCAATCTATTGGTGGGGAATGCGCCGGAAACCGCTGGGCTGGAAATTACCTTAGGGCAGTTCAGCGCTGAATTGACCCGTGATGGCTGGATAGCATTGACCGGGGCGGGTTGTGATGCTCATCTGGACGGTAAATCGTTATGGACCGGCTGGTGTTATCCGGTGAAAAAGGGTCAACGGCTGACGTTGAAAACGCCTAAATATGGCATGCGTAGTTATCTGGCTATTTCTGGCGGCATTGATGTCCCTGGTATGTTGGGGTCGCGCAGCACGGATCTCACTGCCGGTTTTGGTGGTTGGCAAGGGCGCCAATTGAAAGATGGCGATATTTTACCTTTAGGCCAACCTCAAGCGGCCCCCACCCGTAGCGTTGGCGTGAAACAATTACTGTTCAGTAACCGGGTTCGCGCCATACCGGGCCCGGAATATGATGAGTTTAGCCCTGCGGCACAAGAGGATTTTTGGCGTACCCCATGGCAACTCAGCCCACAAAGTAACCGTATGGGCTATCGCCTACATGGTGGTAATGCCCTAACGCGGACCACCGAGCGTGAAATGCTGTCCCACGGTTTATTACCGGGGGTGATTCAGGTTCCGCACAGTGGTCAGCCCATTGTGTTGATGGCGGATGCTCAAACCACCGGGGGATACCCGCGTATTGCCTGCGTGATTGAGGCCGATCTCTACCATTTAGCGCAAACCCGTTTGGGGGATGTGATCCACTTTACACCTTGTACGCTGGCCGCAGCAAAACACGCCAAAGCCGAGCAAGATCACTATGTTCAACAAATTGCCTGGGGGTTAAATGAACATCGACTTAAATGCTGATTTGGGGGAGGGCGGCGCTCATGATCAGGCATTACTGCAGTTGGTGAGTTCCGCGAATATCGCCTGTGGTTTTCATGCTGGTGATGCGCAAACCATGCGTCAGTCGGTGCGTTGGGCATTGCAGTATGGTGTTGCTATTGGCGCTCATCCCAGTTTTCCTGACCGGGAAAACTTTGGCCGCACGCCGATGCAGTTACCAGCAGAAACCGTTTACGCCCAGGTGGTGTATCAGTTGGGAGCGTTGGCGGCGATTGCTCATACGGAGGGCGGGCGCATGGTTCATGTAAAACCGCATGGTATGTTATATAACCAGGCGGCTATAGAGCCTGCATTGGCTGACGCGATTGCCCGCGCTGTATTAGCGGTGGACCCAAAATTGTGCCTGGTGGGGTTAGCGGGCAGCGAGTTGATCCGGGCGGGTAAAAAACTGGGGTTGGTAACGCGCCAAGAGGTATTTGCTGATCGCGGTTATCAGGCTGATGGCACGCTGGTGCCGCGTGGGCAACCCGGCGCATTGATTACTGATGAACAACAGGCGTTGGCACAAACGCTGGAGATGGTGCGCCATCAGCGGGTGCGTACCGCGCAAGGCAGTTGGGTTGAGGTTCAGGCGGAAACCGTTTGTCTGCACGGTGATGGTGAACATGCACTGGTTTACGCGCATAAACTGCGTGAGCTTTTTGCTGCGCATCAGATAAGTGTTAGCGCGCAATAAAAATAACCACTATTTAGCTAATCACATATTACCCCGACGCATTTTTGAGCTATCGCTTGGAAGGCTGAAGGGAAAAGGGGGACTTTGCTATGCAACAAGTTGTCAATCTCTGGCCACTGATCGGTATTGCCGTCATTGTGGTAGGATTTTTTTTGCGTTTTAACCCAGTATTGGTGGTGATTGTCGCCGGTATTATCACCGGGCTGGCGGCAATGATGCCGTTGGCAACCATTTTGGAAAAGCTTGGCGAAGGCTTTCTTAATACACGCAATTTACCCCTGATCCTGCTGTTGCCGTTGGCGGTCATTGGCTTGCTAGAGCGCCATGGCTTGAAGGAGCATGCTCAGGCGTGGATTGCCAAAATCAAGAGTGCCACCGCCGGGCGTTTGCTGATTGTTTACCTGTTTGCCCGTGAAGTGACGGCGGCAATGGGCTTGACCAGCCTAGGGGGGCACCCCCAGATGGTGCGGCCCTTGTTGGCACCGATGGCTGAAGGGGCGACGGAAAACCGTTACGGTGACTTGCCTGACTCTGTACGCTATCGGTTACGTGCCATGTCTGCCGCAACGGATAACGTGGGGCTATTTTTTGGCGAAGATATTTTTGTCGCTTTCGGTGCAATTATCTTTATGCATAACTTTATGCAGGAGTCGGCGGGGATTCAGACCGAGCCGTTGCATATTGCGCTGTGGGGGATCCCAACGGCTATTTTTGCTTTCCTGATCCACGCCTTCCGTTTGCACCGCATGGACAAGCAGTTAACCGCTGAACTGAACAAACTTAACCAGGCAGCCATGCAGGCGAAGGGAGGTAAACAATGATTTTCCAGCAACAATATCTTTACTGGCTGGCCGGCGTGGTGTTGTTGGCCGTCGCAGTCATGTCATGGCGTGACAGGGCCAACCCTCGTCGCGTTACTACCGGGTTGTTCTGGGGGTTATACGGGCTGATCTTTCTGGTGGGTGACTGGACCTACGGGCTATTTGGTAGTGGTGCTGAAGCCAAACGCCAACTGCATATGGTGGTGGGTGGGCTGGTGGTGCTGATGGCTTTGATTGCCGGTTTTGGTGGCGTGCGCCTCGGCAGTTATCATCAGCGTAGCCAGCAGGAACGTGAAGCCAGTGCCCAGCGCTTGGGGAATCGGCTGTTTATTCCGGCCCTGGTGATCCCTGTGGGCACTGTGATTGGCGTATTGCTGTTTAGCAATATTCCGGCATTGCAAAATGCGTTATTTGGCAGTGGTAATCATTCTACCTTGATTACCTTGTTTTCGATGGCCGTTGGCTGCCTATTGGGGCTGATTATTGCGGTGAAAATGACCCACGAGAAGGTATTGCAACCGGTGCAGGAAGCGCGTCGTCTGCTGGACTCCATTGGTTGGGCCTTTATTTTACCGCAGATCTTGGCGACGCTTGGTTTGTTATTTACCACCGCCGGGGTCGGTACCGCCATTTCCCATCTGACCCAAGAATATCTGGTGGTGGATAACCGTTTTGTCGCGGTGGCAGTGTACGCCATTGGCATGGCACTGCTGACCATGGTGATGGGTAACGCCTTTGCGGCTTTCCCCATTGTTACCGCAGGGATTGGTATTCCAATTTTGGTACTGCAACATGGCGGGGATCCGGCGGTGATGGCGGCAATTGGGATGTTCTCTGGTTATTGCGGCACCTTGATGACGCCTATGGCGGCCAACTTTAATATTGTCCCCGCCGCCTTACTGGAATTACCGGATAAGAATGCGGTGATTAAGGCGCAGGTCCCTACCGGGCTGGCGTTGCTGCTGGTTAACGTATTCCTGCTCTATTTCCTGATGTTCCTGTAGGAGAATCAAGGTATGCAAAAGGTATTGATTACAGGTTTTGAACCCTTCGGTGGCGAACAGGTGAATCCGTCCTGGGAAGTGGTCAAGCAGCTTGATGGAGTGCAAATAGCCGGGGCACAGATTATTGCACGCCAATTACCTTGTGTATTTGGTGAGTCGTTAAGCGTGCTGAATGCGGCCATTGATCAACTGCAGCCTCAACGCGTATTGGCGATCGGTCAGGCCGGAGGGCGCAGCGATATTACCGTTGAACGGGTGGCGATCAACGTTGATGATGCGCGCATTGCTGATAATCAGGGGCAGCAGCCGATTGACCAGGTGATTGTTGAACATGGCCCAGCGGCCTATTTCAGTACTTTGCCGATCAAGGCGATAGTCAATGCGTTGCGGCAGGCCGGTATTCCTGCTTCGGTATCACAAACTGCGGGTACTTATGTTTGTAATCATGTGATGTATGGCCTGTTACATCGTTTAAGCAGCCAACCGCAAATCAAGGGCGGGTTTATTCATATCCCTTACCTGCCAGAACAAGCCGCACATCACCCAGGGCAACCGAGTATGGCCGCTGAAACGGTCTTGTCAGCACTGAAATTGGCTATTTCTCTGACGCTACGCGTGGAGCAGGATTTGAAAGTGGCTGGCGGCACAACACATTGAGGTCATTGATACACTTGTGATGTTGGTTTACCCATAAGCAATAAATAATGAGCCTCATTGCTGAGGCTCATTTTCATGGCTTTTTATTTTACCTGAGGCTTAAACTGCCGTTCGGTATAACCGGTATACAACTGGCGCGGACGGGCGATCTTAATGCCTTCGTCGTGCATTTCGTTCCAGTGAGCGATCCAGCCGATGGTCCGGGCAATAGCGAAGATAACGGTAAACATTGAGGAAGGGATCCCCATCGCTTTCAAGATAATCCCTGAGTAGAAATCAACATTCGGGTAGAGTTTCTTCTCAATAAAGTAGGGGTCGTTCAGCGCGATATGCTCCAGCTCCATCGCCACTTCTAG
Source organism: Serratia sp. HNCC26DJ244 (assembly GCF_057180565.1). Taxonomy (NCBI): domain Bacteria; kingdom Pseudomonadati; phylum Pseudomonadota; class Gammaproteobacteria; order Enterobacterales; family Yersiniaceae; genus Serratia; species Serratia sp. HNCC26DJ244. The sequence continues at coordinate 11,440 of NZ_JBXUGO010000019.1, forward strand.
CAGATTGTCATCTTTCCTGTTCAACTCTTTTAACACTTCATGGCAGGTTTCACGCATTACGGTGGCACGCGGATCGTAATTTTTGTACACCCGGTGGCCAAAGCCCATCAGACGGAAAGAGTCATTTTTATCTTTGGCACGCTTGATAAACTCTGGAATATGCTCAACGGTTTTGATCTCTTCCAGCATTTTCAGTGCCGCTTCGTTAGCACCACCGTGTGCCGGTCCCCATAGGGAAGCAATACCTGCCGCGATACAGGCAAACGGGTTAGCGCCCGAGGAACCTGCCGTACGCACCGTTGAGGTGGAGGCGTTTTGCTCGTGGTCAGCATGCAGGATAAGAATGCGGTCCATGGCACGTTCCAGCACCGGGTTCACCACATAATCCTCACAAGGGGTAGCAAACATCATACGCAGGAAATTGGCGGAATAAGAGAGATCGTTACGTGGGTAAACAAAGGGTTGCCCGATAGAATACTTGTAACACATCGCCGCCACGGTTGGCATTTTTGATAGTAAGCGGAATGCGGTGATTTCACGATGGCGTTCGTTGTTAACATCCAGCGCATCGTGATAGAACGCGGCTAATGCCCCGGTTACCCCACAGAGCACCGCCATTGGGTGTGAGTCACGGCGGAACCCTCTGAACAGATGAGTGATCTGATCGTGGATCATGGTGTGGCGAGTTACCGTGGTGATGAAGGTTTCGAGTTGTTCTGCGGTTGGTGCTTCACCATAAAGCAGGATATAGCACACTTCCAGATAGGTGGACTCTTTTGCCAACTGTTCAATCGGGAAGCCACGGTGCAGCAAAATGCCCTTATCGCCATCGATAAAGGTTATTTTCGATTCACAAGAAGCGGTAGAGGTAAAACCGGGATCAAAGGTGAAATAACCTTTAGAGCCCAGCGTGCGAACGTCAAGAACATCGGGGCCCAGCGTGGGGGTGAGTATACCCAGTTCGATCGGATCTTTGCCATTATTGATGTTAAGCGTCGCTTTCTTATCAGTCATTTACCGTCTCCTTAGCGCTTTAATTTAAAAACCTTTAATTACTGAAATACCTTAAATCTCTGCCAGTAGCTCACAATAAAGTGCTGACAATGCTAACTCTGTGAGCCACTACGCAAATGTGCAGGTAGAGCACCGAGTCGTCGCCCGATGCGCAGCATGATGATTCACTGTTGCATATCTTATGCATCAAGGAAAGCGTCTCTGCAGGTTCTCTCAGTCATCGCAGGTTCGATTTTTACACTATTTGTAATTTAGATGTTGATTCATTGTCAAATCAGATAATTAATTTTGTACAGAATGTGATAATCGTGAGCTGAATCACTGTTCGAGGGAAATGTTACTAAAGCTATTGTATTGGAATTGTAATGGGAATGTGAACCTCCTATACTGCCGCCAGGTCTCCGGGTTACCCTGAAGTAGGAGCACCCAGCGTTATATACCCCGTATTTAAAGTTGCAGCTAGGTATCAATGTGGTGGGTATAAGTACGTATGGTTTGAGCATAAAGGATAGTGATGCTTAACCATTTGACGTATAGGGGCTTGTTACCCTTGATGCTGTCTGAACCTTGTCCAGGCCCGGAGGAAGGAAGATAATGAGAGCTGTGTGGGCCTAAATGTGAAAAAACAAAGACCTGTCAATCTTGATCTGCAAACGATTCAGTTTCCTGTAACTGCGATAGCGTCCATCTTACACCGAGTCTCTGGCGTAATTACTTTCGTTGCCGTAGGTATTCTCCTCTGGCTGCTGGGCATTTCACTCTGTTCTCAAGAGGGATTCCTGCAAGCGGCTGCCATTATGAATAGCTTCTTCGTGAAATTCATCTTCTGGGGGATCCTCACTGCATTGGCCTATCACATTTGCGGTGGCATTCGTCACTTGTTAATGGATTTTGGCTGTATCGAAGAGAATTTAGCCACCGGTATACGTTCAGCCCAAGTGGCGTTCGTGTTGACGGTTGTGCTGTCAATTCTGGCTGGAGTCCTCCTATGGTAAACAATGTTTCTGCATTAGGGCGTAACGGCGTACACGACTGGTTATTACTGCGTGCTTCTGCCATTGTCATTACCCTGTATGTTCTCTATATCCTGGGCTTTTTTATCACCGCCCCAGCGATAACCTATGAAGTCTGGCGTGGTTTCTTTGCCAGTTCCATCACCAAAGTGTTCACCGTGCTGACATTATTGTCGGTTCTGGTACATGCCTGGGTGGGAATGTGGCAGGTGCTGACTGATTATATCAAGCCGTTGGCGTTACGCCTGGTACTGCAACTGGCTATTGTTGTGGTTTTGCTGGTTTATTTACTGTACGGAACCATCGTCGTGTGGGGAGCTTAAATGAAACTGCCAGTCAGAGAGTTTGACGCTGTTGTTATTGGTGCCGGTGGTGCAGGTATGCGCGCGGCATTGCAGATTTCCCAAGCAGGCTCAACCTGTGCTCTGCTTTCAAAGGTCTTTCCGACCCGTTCCCACACGGTATCGGCTCAAGGTGGTATTACCGTAGCCTTGGGTAACAACCATGAAGATAACTGGGAATGGCACATGTACGATACGGTGAAAGGTTCTGATTATATTGGTGATCAGGACGCCATCGAGTATATGTGTAAAACCGGTCCAGAAGCGATTCTGGAGCTGGAACATATGGGGTTGCCATTCTCACGTCTGGATGATGGCCGTATTTATCAGCGCCCATTTGGCGGGCAGTCATTAAATTTTGGCGGTGAGCAGGCTGCTCGTACCGCCGCCGCCGCAGACCGTACCGGTCATGCGTTGCTGCATACGCTGTACCAACAAAATCTGAAAAACCACACCACTATCTTCTCTGAATGGTACGCCCTGGACCTGGTTAAAAATCAGGATGGTGCCGTGGTAGGTACCACCGCTATCTGTATCGAAACCGGTGAAGTGGTGTACTTCAAAGCCAAAGCCACTATCTTGGCGACGGGCGGTGCCGGGCGTATCTATCAATCCACCACCAACGCTCATATTAACACCGGTGATGGTGTCGGTATGGCACTGCGTGCCGGTGTACCGGTGCAGGATATGGAAATGTGGCAGTTCCACCCAACAGGTATTGCCGGGGCGGGTGTGCTGGTTACCGAAGGATGCCGTGGTGAGGGTGGCTACCTGCTGAACAAACACGGTGAGCGTTTTATGGAGCGCTATGCACCCAACGCTAAAGACTTGGCAGGACGCGACGTTGTAGCCCGTTCGATTATGATCGAAATCCGTGAAGGGCGCGGTTGTGATGGTCCGTGGGGGCCACATGCCAAGTTGAAGTTGGACCACCTGGGTAAAGAGGTTCTGGAATCACGTCTGCCGGGCATTTTAGAGCTGTCTCGTACGTTCGCCCATGTCGATCCAGTGAAAGAACCTATCCCAGTGATCCCAACTTGCCACTATATGATGGGTGGCATTCCAACCAAAGTTACTGGCCAAGCGTTAACAGTCAATGAAAAGGGTGAAGATGTCGTGGTGCCCGGTTTGTTCGCTGTGGGTGAAATTGCCTGTGTCTCAGTACACGGTGCCAACCGCCTCGGTGGCAACTCATTACTGGACCTGGTGGTGTTTGGCCGTGCTGCGGGTATGCATCTGCAAGAGTCCTTGGCTGAGCAGGGCGAAAGCCGTGATGCCAGTGAATCCGATGTTGAAGCCTCGCTAGAGCGTTTGAACCGTTGGAACAATACCCAATCTGGTGAAGATCCGGTTGAAATCCGTAAAGCGTTGCAATCCTGTATGCAGAATAATTTCTCGGTGTTCCGTGAAGGTGATGCTATGGCGAAAGGGTTGGCAGAGTTGAATGTGCTACGTGAACGCCTGAAGAATGCCCGGTTGGATGATACATCTAGCGAATTCAATACCCAGCGTATTGAGTGCCTGGAGTTGGATAACCTGATGGAGACGGCTTATTCTACTGCAGTTTCAGCCAATTTCCGTACTGAGAGCCGTGGTGCGCATAGCCGCTTTGACTTCCCGGATCGGGATGATAACAACTGGTTGTGTCATTCGCTCTATCTGCCGCACTCTGAAAGCATGACGCGCCGTGAAGTGAACATGCAGCCGAAACTGCGTGCAGCATTCCCGCCGAAAGTGCGTTCTTACTAATTGCGGAGCCAGACTGATGAAACTCGAGTTCTCTATCTATCGCTATAATCCGGATGTTGATAACGCCCCGCATATGCAGGATTACACCCTCGAAGCGGAAGAGGGGCGCGATATGATGTTGCTGGATGCGTTGATCCAACTGAAAGAAACAGATCCGACCTTGTCGTTTCGCCGCTCTTGCCGTGAAGGGGTTTGTGGCTCAGATGGCGTCAATATGAATGGCAAGAATGGCTTGGCCTGTATCACGCCGATCTCATCGTTGCGTAAAGGCAACAATAAGATAGTGATCCGTCCACTACCTGGGTTACCCGTTGTACGTGACTTGGTGGTTGATATGGGGCAGTTTTATACTCAGTATGAAAAAATTAAGCCGTTTTTACTGAATGATGGTACGAATCCACCGGCTCGCGAGCATTTGCAGTCACCGGAAAATCGGGCAAAATTGGATGGCTTGTACGAGTGTATTCTCTGCGCTTGTTGTTCAACGTCTTGCCCGTCGTTTTGGTGGAATCCGGATAAATTTATCGGCCCTGCAGGTCTGTTAGCAGCCTATCGCTTCCTGATTGACAGCCGTGATACAGAAACGGCAGCAAGATTGGATTCTTTGGATGATGCTTTCAGTGTTTTCCGCTGTCACAGTATTATGAACTGTGTCAGTGTTTGTCCTAAGGGCTTGAATCCGACGCGTGCAATTGGTCATATCAAGTCGATGTTACTGCAGCGTGGGGCATAACAGAGACCTAAGCTGATTCCTGCGGCAGGGGCTTTACCCCCTGCCAGCTTGAATGGCGATGGAAATAGATGTAACGCCGAGGTCATTTCCGGTTTACATTCCAAGGAAGGGGATCTCTAAAAGCTGACTTAGGGGCTGGCGATCGGCAACCGACGTTTTCCGCCAGTTTTTAGAGGTTCCTTGCTGGGCCGTAAGGTCCAAAACAGAACGTGCAGTGAGTGTTTATACGTTTTTACCCGATGAATTTCCGGTCGTAGCCAGTTGCTCCACAAGGGGTGGTGTTTCAGGGTTGTGAGTAAGAAAATCCAGGGTACAAGCACGTCGAGTGAACCGTTTTTATGACGAACCGTATTAGTACGGTAATTATGTTAACCACGGCGAAAACTGAAGCTTTAAAAGCTTAAGGGATCATAATGCAGAACGGCGCAATGAAGGCCTGGCTGGATTCCTCCTATCTAGCGGGCGCGAACCAGTCGTACATAGAACAGCTCTATGAAGACTTTTTGACCGATCCGAGTTCCGTTGAAGATAGCTGGCGGTCCATTTTTCAACAGCTACCCACCGCGGGTGTCAAACCCGACCAGCTCCACTCCCAAACGCGAGATTATTTCCGCCGCCTGGCGAAAGAACCCGCACGTTATAACTCATCAATCAATGACCCGGAAACAGATGCTAAACAAGTTAAGGTTTTGCAACTGATTAACGCCTTTCGTTTCCGTGGGCATCAGCACGCAAACCTTGATCCACTTGACTTGTGGAAACAGGAGCGGGTGCCGGATCTCGAGCCAGCGTATCACAATTTGACCGAGGCCGATTTTCAGGAAACGTTCAATGTGGGTTCTTTTGCTATTGGCAAAGAAACCATGAAATTAAGTGATTTGTATGCAGCACTGAAACAGACCTATTGTGGTTCCATCGGTGCTGAATACATGCATATCACCAATACCGAAGAGAAACGCTGGATTCAGCAACGCATTGAATCTGTGGCAGGGCTGGCGAGCTTTACCGCAGATGAAAAGCGTCGTTTCCTGAGTGAACTCACTGCCGCTGAAGGGATGGAGCGTTACCTGGGGGCAAAATTCCCAGGGGCCAAACGTTTTTCGCTGGAAGGGGGTGATGCGCTGGTACCGATGTTGAAAGAAATGATACGTCATGCCGGCAAAAATGGTACCCGAGAAGTGGTACTGGGGATGGCACACCGCGGCCGTTTGAACGTGCTGATTAACGTGTTGGGCAAAAAACCAGCGGACCTATTCGATGAGTTTGCTGGTAAGCATAATGAACACTTAGGCACCGGTGATGTTAAATATCACCAAGGCTTCTCCTCTGATGTCGAAACCGAGGGGGGGATGGTTCACCTGGCACTGGCGTTTAACCCATCGCATCTGGAAATTGTCAGCCCGGTGATTATGGGCTCGGTACGTGCGCGTCGTGATCGTTTAGATGAGGCACGCAGCAATATGGTGTTGCCAATCTCCATCCATGGTGACGCGGCTATCATCGGCCAAGGGGTAGTGCAGGAAACCCTGAATATGTCGCAGGCTCGTGGCTATGAAGTCGGCGGCACTGTGCGTATCGTGATCAACAATCAGATTGGTTTTACTACCTCGAACCCGCTAGATGCCCGTTCGACACAATACTGTACCGATATCGCCAAAATGGTGCAGGCACCGATATTCCATGTGAATGCTGATGATCCAGAGGCAGTCGCCTTTGTGACCCGTTTGGCGTTGGATTTCCGTAATACCTTCAAGCGTGACGTTATGATCGATCTGGTCTGTTATCGCCGTCATGGGCATAACGAAGCGGATGAGCCAAGTGCTACCCAGCCAGTGATGTATCAGAAGATCAAGAAACACCCAACACCACGTAAAATCTACGCCGATGTTCTGGCGGAAGAGAACATTGCCAGCCTGGAAGATGCCACGGAAATGGTCAACCTATACCGTGATGCACTTGATCGTGGTGACTGTGTGGTTGAAGAGTGGCGTCCGATGAATCTGCACTCTTTCACCTGGTCGCCCTACCTGAACCATGAATGGGATGCTGATTATCCTAGCAAGGTCGAGATGAAACGTCTGCAGGAACTGGCACAGCGTATCAGCACAGTACCTGAAGCGATCGAAATGCAGTCACGGGTGGCAAAAATCTACGGTGATCGTGCCGAGATGGCTGCGGGCAATAAACCATTTGACTGGGGAGCGGCAGAAACCCTGGCTTATGCAACGCTGCTGGATGAGGGTACTCCGATCCGTATTTCCGGTGAGGATGCCGGTCGTGGAACTTTCTTCCACCGTCATGCTGTGGTCCATAACCAGAAAAATGGCTCTGTTTATATACCGTTGGCCAATATTCACAGCGGACAGGGGGTGTTCAATGTTTGGGACTCCGTTCTGTCTGAAGAGGCTGTTTTAGCATTTGAATATGGTTATGCCACCGCTGAGCCTCGTACGCTGGCTATCTGGGAGGCGCAATTTGGTGACTTTGCCAATGGTGCTCAGGTAGTGATCGACCAGTTCATTAGTTCGGGTGAGCAGAAGTGGGGCCGTATGTGTGGTCTGGTGATGTTGTTGCCTCATGGGTATGAGGGGCAGGGGCCGGAACACTCGTCAGCTCGTCTGGAACGTTACCTGCAACTCTGTGCAGAACAGAATATGCAGGTCTGCATTCCGTCTACGCCAGCACAGGTTTACCATATGTTACGCCGTCAGGCGCTGCGCAGTATGCGCCGCCCATTGGTGGTCATGTCACCGAAGTCTCTATTGCGCCATCCATTAGCCATTTCCTCTCTGGATGAACTGGCAAATGGGTCTTTCCAGTTGGCGATTGGCGAAGTCGACGAACTGGCACCGAAAGCCGTTAAACGTGTGGTGCTCTGTTCGGGTAAGGTTTATTACGATCTACTGGAACAACGCCGCAAGAATGACCAGAAAGATGTTGCGATTGTGCGTATTGAGCAGTTGTACCCGTTCCCGCACCAAGCGGTGCAAGCGGTGTTGAAGCAATATGCTCATGTGCATGATTTTGTCTGGTGCCAAGAGGAGCCATTGAATCAAGGGGCATGGTATTGCAGCCAGCATAACTTCCGTGACGTGATTCCGTCCGGGGCTTCGTTACGTTATGCCGGACGCCCAGCCTCTGCTTCTCCGGCCGTAGGTTACTTGTCCGTACACCAGCAGCAGCAACAGGCGCTGGTGAATGACGCGCTGAATATTGATTAAAAAATTAAAGGAAAGCTAATGAGTAGCGTAGATATTCTGGTTCCTGACCTGCCTGAATCGGTTGCCGATGCCACGGTGGCCACTTGGCATAAAAAACCAGGTGATAAAGTCAACCGTGATGATGTGTTGGTTGAAATCGAAACAGACAAAGTGGTGTTGGAAGTTCCTGCCAGTGAAGCGGGCATCCTTGATGTATTACTGGAGGATGAAGGGGCGACAGTGACCTCACGCCAGATTCTTGGCCGTATCCGTTTGGGTGATAGTTCCGGTATGCCGACTGAAGAGAAGAGTCAGAGCGTGCAACCTACCCCGGCGCAACGCGCCACTGCCAGCCTGAATGACGAGAGCAATGAGGCACTGAGCCCGGCGATTCGCCGCCTGATTGCGGCCAATGACCTTGACGCAGCCGCGATTAAAGGCAGTGGGGTTGGGGGGCGAATCACCCGTGAAGATGTGGAAGCTCACCTGGCAACTCAGCAAAAAAGTGCGGCAGAGCCTGTTGCTCAAGTGGTAGCCCCGCAACCTGTGCTGACTGGGCGCAGTGAAAAGCGTGTACCAATGACTCGCCTGCGTAAACGTGTAGCAGAACGTTTGCTGGAGGCGAAGAACAGCACCGCAATGCTGACTACCTTTAACGAAATCAACATGCAGCCGATTATGGATCTGCGTACCCAGTACGGTGAAGCCTTTGAAAAACGCCATGGGGTTCGTCTGGGCTTCATGTCCTTCTACATTAAAGCGGTGGTTGAAGCGTTGAAACGCTTCCCGGAAGTCAACGCTTCAATTGATGGTAGTGATGTGATTTATCACAACTACTTTGATGTCAGTATTGCTGTCTCGACACCTCGTGGTTTGGTTACCCCTGTACTGCGTGATGTCGATACGCTGAGCATGGCGGACATCGAGAAGAAAATTAAAGAACTGGCGATTAAAGGCCGTGATGGCAAGTTGACAGTGGAAGAGCTCACCGGAGGTAATTTCACTATTACCAATGGCGGGGTATTCGGTTCATTGATGTCCACACCGATCATCAACCCACCACAAAGTGCCATTCTAGGGATGCATGCCATCAAAGATCGTCCAATGGCGGTTAATGGTCAGGTCGTGATCCTACCGATGATGTATCTGGCGCTTTCCTATGACCATCGCCTGATTGATGGAAGAGAGTCTGTGGGCTTCCTGGTGGCGGTAAAAGAGATGTTGGAAGATCCGGCCCGTCTGTTGCTGGACGTTTAATCCCTCGACGTAAACGGATTTACATTGCCGCAGAAGGTGATGTAGTAAGGCTCAAGGATGAGCTGTCGTGGAGAAATTAATGTCTCAGCAGTTCAAATGGCGACGGGTATCTATGGGAGAAGGAGACTGATCCCAAACTCTGTGCTACGTGGCCGATAGATCATGCGGGCTTCCGCGAAAGTGACTCGGCTGAAATTTTCAGATCTGAATGGATAGAACATCATGAATTTACACGAATATCAGGCAAAACAGCTATTTGCTCGGTATGGCATGTCAGTACCAACCGGTTATGCCTGTAATACACCGCGTGAAGCAGAAGAAGCCGCCTCTAAAATTGGCTCCGGTCCGTGGGTTGTGAAATGTCAGGTTCATGCTGGTGGCCGTGGTAAAGCAGGTGGCGTTAAACTGGTTAGCAAAAAGGAAGAGATCCGCGCGTTTGCTGAAGCTTGGTTAGGCAAACGTTTGGTGACTTATCAGACAGATGCGCTGGGGCAACCGGTGCACCAGATCCTGGTAGAAACCGCCACTGATATTGATAAAGAACTCTATTTAGGTGCGGTCATTGATCGTGCAAGTCGCCGTATCGTGTTTATGGCTTCCACCGAAGGTGGTGTTGAGATCGAGAAAGTGGCGGAAGAAACGCCAGAGCTGATCCACAAAACCATCATTGACCCACTGGCTGGCCCGCAGCCATATCAAGGCCGTGAGCTGGCATTCAAACTGGGTTTGAGTGGCAAGCAGGTCGGTCAATTCAGCAAGATCTTTATGGGATTGGCGACGTTGTTCCTGGAGCGTGACCTGGCGATGGTGGAGATTAACCCGCTGGTGATCACCAAACAGGGTGACCTGGTGTGCCTGGATGGCAAACTGGGGGCGGATGGCAATGCGTTGTTCCGTCAACCTGAGCTGCGTGAAATGCGTGATCTTTCCCAAGAAGATGAGCGTGAATCCCGCGCTGCCCAATGGGAACTGAATTATGTTGCTCTTGATGGCAACATTGGTTGCATGGTGAATGGTGCCGGTCTGGCGATGGGGACCATGGACATTGTGAAGTTACACGGTGGCGAACCCGCTAACTTCCTTGATGTGGGTGGTGGAGCAACCAAAGAGCGTGTGACTGAAGCGTTTAAAATCATCCTCTCTGATGAGAAGGTGAAAGCGGTTTTCGTGAACATTTTCGGCGGTATCGTGCGTTGTGATCTGATTGCTGAAGGCATCATTGGTGCGGTAGCTGAAGTGGGTGTTAATGTCTCGGTGGTGGTCCGTCTGGAAGGGAACAACGCAGAGCTCGGTGCCAAGAAATTGGCAGACAGTGGGCTGAATATCATTGCTGCAACCAGCCTGAGTGATGCGGCTTCGCAAGTTGTTGCTGCCGTGGAGGGGAAATAATAATGTCCATTTTGATCGATAAAAACACCAAAGTCATTTGCCAGGGTTTCACTGGTAGCCAAGGAACCTTCCATTCAGAGCAAGCTATTGCTTATGGCACTAAAATGGTCGGTGGGGTGACACCGGGTAAAGGGGGAACTCAGCACCTTGGTTTACCCGTATTCAACACGGTACGTGAAGCTGTGGCAGCCACTGGCGCGACGGCATCGGTAATTTATGTTCCTGCACCATTTTGTAAAGACTCGATTCTGGAAGCGATTGATGCTGGCATCAAATTGATTATCACTATCACAGAAGGTATCCCAACCCTGGATATGTTGACGGTGAAAGTGAAGCTTGATGAAGCGGGTGTCAGGATGATCGGCCCTAACTGTCCTGGGGTGATCACACCAGGGGAGTGCAAGATTGGTATTATGCCTGGCCATATACACCTACCTGGCAAAGTGGGGATTGTTTCCCGTTCCGGTACGCTGACTTATGAGGCGGTAAAACAGACCACTGATGCAGGCCTCGGTCAGTCTACTTGTGTCGGCATCGGTGGTGATCCGATTCCGGGATCTAATTTCATCGATATCCTGAAAATGTTTGAGCAAGATCCGCAAACAGAAGCGATAGTGATGATCGGTGAGATTGGTGGTAGTGCGGAAGAAGATGCTGCAGCTTATATCAAAGCGCATGTAACCAAGCCGGTTGTTGGTTACATTGCTGGTGTTACTGCGCCTAAAGGTAAGCGTATGGGCCATGCGGGTGCAATTATTGCCGGTGGCAAAGGGACTGCTGATGAGAAATTCGCTGCTCTAGAGGCCGCAGGGGTGAAAACAGTACGCAGCCTGGCTGATATTGGTGATGCAGTGAAAGCGGTGCTAATGCGTTGATCGGATGACAATATACCGTTTGATTTGTGTGACAGCGCAGCATTAGCCACTCACCTTGGCTGCTTCAATCATGACGGATAAATTTTCTGACTGGCCACCCATTGAGGTGGCCTTTTTTTAATGATGCATTTATCTCAATAGGAATTATTATTACTGACAGTTTGGATATGGGCCGTATGTAGAAACTGTGAAGTATAAGCAGACGTGAATAATGACGTGTATTACTTAATTGAAAGTACAATAAAATGTATTTTCATTCACATCAAATTAACAATGATATATCAATAAAGAACAATTAACGCATTGATTTACTGTCTGTAGTGCGGGTTCTATTAATTAGGTAATTAATCTGGTAATCATATTCAGAATGGCTTAAATTGTTTTAGATCAAAATAAACCCAGCGCTCGCTTTGGACTGGTTTTTGACCTGTCACCAAAACTCTAACACAGGTCACGTAAAAACCTATTTATTGTGTGTGCTTTGACGAGTATCATGCCATTGTGTAATTAGGAATGGTTGATCTTGTTGCATTTGTTACCTACTGTTGGTTTTCATTGCTGTGTTTTTGCTCGCCTTTATGGGGGTAACAATCCAGGAGTGAAAACGGCAAGGTTGAATAAAACTTGTTGTGTTTAAAGGCATTCACTGCGAAGTATTATCGGCTATTCTTGATTAAGTCATACCGATAACCGCAAATTGTAGTCTTCCTGCGAGGAGCAAGGAGTCAAGATGTTTGATATTGTCGAACTGTCGCGCTTACAGTTTGCTTTAACGGCGATGTACCACTTCCTATTTGTCCCATTAACGCTGGGGATGGCGTTTTTGCTGGCAATTATGGAAACGGTATATGTGCTGTCAGGCAAACAAATCTATAAAGATATGACCAAATTCTGGGGCAAGTTGTTCGCAATCAACTTTGCTCTGGGTGTGGCCACCGGTTTGACTATGGAGTTCCAGTTCGGGACTAACTGGTCATACTTTTCACACTACGTCGGTGATATCTTCGGGGCCCCACTTGCTATTGAGGGGCTGATGGCGTTCTTCCTGGAATCAACGCTGGTTGGGCTCTTCTTCTTTGGTTGGGATCGTCTCAGCAAGATACAGCATATGACGGTAACCTGGTTGGTAGCCCTAGGCTCTAACCTGTCTGCGTTGTGGATCTTGGTGGCTAACGGTTGGATGCAGAACCCGATTGCTTCTGAATTCAACTTTGAAACCATGCGAATGGAGATGCTGAGCTTCTCCGAACTGGTGCTTAACCCGGTTGCACAGGTAAAATTTGTCCATACTGTCGCGGCAGGTTATACCACCGGTGCGATGTTTATCCTGGGTGTCAGCTCTTACTATCTGCTGAAAGGGCGTGATATTGCTTTTGCCAAGCGTTCTTTTGCTATTGCTGCCAGCTTCGGTATGGCCGCGATCCTGTCTGTTATCGTACTGGGTGACGAATCTGGTTACGAAATGGGGGATGTGCAAAGAACCAAACTGGCTGCTATTGAAGCTGAATGGGAAACGCAACCCGCACCTGCGGCATTTACTCTGTTCGGTATTCCGAATCAAGAGAAGATGGAGAACTCGTTCACTGTTCAGATTCCATGGATGCTTGGCCTGATTGCTACTCGCTCTATTGATACCCCGGTTATCGGCCTGAAGGATTTGATGGTTGAACATCAGGTACGTATCCGCAACGGTATGAAGGCTTATCAGTTGTTGGAAGAGCTGCGTGGTGGCAATACCGACCCTGCTGTTCGTGACGCTTTCAATGAGAAGAAACAGGATCTTGGCTACGGTATGCTGCTTAAGCGTTATACCGATAATGTGGCTGACGCCACGGAAGCACAGATTCAGAAAGCAACTCAAGACTCTATTCCACGTGTAGCCCCATTATACTTCTCCTTCCGTATCATGGTGGCCTGTGGCGTAATCATGCTGTTTATCATTGGTATGTCTTTCTTGAGCGTGTTGCGTAACCGTATTGGCGAGAAGAAATGGCTACTTCGTGCGGCGCTGTTCGGGATTCCATTACCTTGGATCGCCTCGGAAGCCGGTTGGTTTGTGGCAGAGTATGGTCGCCAACCATGGGCAATAGGTGAAGTGCTGCCTACTGCACTGGCTACTTCTTCCTTGAGTACGGGTGACGTCCTGTTCTCGATGGTGCTGATTTGTGGCTTGTATACCCTGTTCCTGGTGGCTGAAATGTACCTGATGTTCAAATATTCGCGTCTGGGTCCAAGCAGCTTGAAAACTGGCCGCTATCACTTTGAACAACCGACTGCTGCCATGCAGGAAGCGCACTAAACAGGAGTCCAAGATATGTTTGACTATGAAGTATTGCGATTTATCTGGTGGATCCTGGTTGGCGTATTGCTGATCGGTTTTGCCGTCACCGATGGTTTCGATATGGGTGTCGGCATACTGGTGCGCATTATCGGTAAAACGGATAATGAGCGTCGGATAATGATCAACGCCATTGCCCCTCACTGGGATGGTAACCAGGTCTGGTTGATTACCGCTGGTGGTGCATTATTTGCTGCCTGGCCAATGGTGTACGCTGCTGCGTTCTCTGGTTTCTATATTGCGATGATTCTGGTGTTGGCTGCGTTGTTTTTCCGCCCTATTGGTTTTGATTACCGTTCTAAGTTGGAAAACAGCAGTTGGCGTAATATGTGGGACTGGGGCATCTTTGCGGGTAGTTTTGTGCCTGCAGTGGTATTTGGTGTGGCATTTGGCAACCTGTTGCAAGGGGTGCCATTCCATATCGACACGACTGCGCGCCTGTTCTATACCGGCAGCTTCTTCGGATTATTGAATCCGTTTGCTCTATTGGCCGGTATTGTCAGCCTGACCATGCTGGTCACTCAGGGGGCAACTTACCTGCAAATGCGTACCACGGCTGAAATTTACCTGCGTTCACGCGCAGCAGCACAGATTTCTGCGTTGGTGATGGGGGTATGTTTCCTGCTGGCCGGTGTTTGGTTGGTGTACGGTATTGATGGTTTTGTGGTGACTTCAGCACTGGATACGGCAGCGCAGTCCAACCCATTGCGCAAAGAGGTTGCTCATCAAGCGGGTGCCTGGTTGATTAACTACAACAAGTATCCGATCCTGTGGGCTCTGCCAGCACTTGGGGTGATTTTGCCACTGTTGACTATCCTGTTCTCGCGGTTCGGGAAAGGTGCAATGGCATTTGTGACCTCGTCATTGACCTGTGCTTGTGTGATCCTGACGGCGGGTGTCACCATGTTCCCGTTTGTTATGCCATCAAGCACTGTGCCTAATGTCAGCCTGACGATGTGGGATGCCACCTCCAGCCTGTTCACGCTGCAAGTGATGACTGTTGTGGCGATTATCTTCGTGCCTATCGTTCTGGCGTACACCATCTGGTCGTACTACAAAATGTTTGGTCGCTTGGATAAGAATTTTATTGAAAACAACAAGCATTCACTGTACTAAGCAAAAGGAGCTAAACCATGTGGTATTTTGCCTGGATCCTCGGAACGCTTCTTGCTTGTTCCTTCGGTATTATTACAGCTCTGGCGCTTGAGCACATTGAAGATTCAAAAGCACAGCAAGACAGTAAGTGATGAGTTCAGCATTGATAGATAAGCTGTATGCCGTCACAGATAAGGGCCCGTTAAGGGCCCTTTCATTGGTGTTGGCGTTGATTTTGGCTGGGTGTATTTTTTGGGAGCCCACACTTTTTGCCGCACGTACCAGTTCATTGGCGATTTGGCAGGGGCTGTTGCTGATGTGGGCAGTGTGTGCCGGTCTGGTTCACGGTGTTGGGTTCCGCCCCCATACGCTGTTTTGGCGTGCCTTTTTTGCGCCATTACCAGCAATAATCATCCTAGTGGCAGCATTACTTTACGTTTCTTTATAAATAGCTGGCCCAAGCATGGTGTAAGCCCCTTTGACAGGCTAAGTCTCTATGCCATGGGCCGTATTTACCCATAATTATTTCCATTCTCCCCGAGTAACCCATTCCAAACCCGATCTCTCTTGCGTATAGTAATATCGTTAAATCGCATTGGTTTGGAAGTCTTGTGAGTAATACGTTATTTCGATGGCCAATTCGGGTCTACTATGAAGATACCGATGCTGGTGGGGTGGTTTACCATGCTCGCTATGTCGCCTTTTATGAACGAGCACGCACTGAGATGTTGCGCCAGCGTAACTTTCATCAACAGCAGTTGCTCAGTGAACATATCGCTTTTGCTGTCCGGCGTATAACGGTGGATTATCTACACCCCGCTCGTCTTGATGACATGCTGGAAGTGAAAAGTAAAATCACCTCAATACGCGGGGCTTCTCTTACGTTTGCTCAATGCATTATAAATTCTGATGGTACTCTTTTGAGTAAGGCCGATGTATTGATTGCATGTATTGATCAACACCAAATGAAGCCGATAGCGCTTCCTAAGTCTATTGTCGCGGAGTTTAAGCAGTGACTGACATGAACATCCTGGATTTATTCTTGAAGGCGAGCCTGCTGGTTAAGCTTATCATGTTGATTTTGATATGTTTTTCAGTGGCATCTTGGGCGATTATTATCCAGCGGACACGCATTTTGAATGCGGCAACGCGTGACGCCGAAGCGTTTGAAGACAAGTTTTGGTCGGGCATCGAGCTTTCGCGTTTGTATCAAGAAAGTCAGTCGCGCCGTGATAGCCTGACTGGCTCAGAGCAAATTTTCTATTCGGGCTTCAAGGAGTTTGCGCGTTTACATCGTGCCAATAATCATGCGCCAGAAGCGGTGATTGAAGGGGCCACGCGAGCGATGCGTATTTCCATGAATCGTGAACTGGAAATGTTGGAAACGCATATTCCATTCCTCGGTACCGTGGGTTCCATCAGTCCCTATATTGGGTTGTTTGGTACGGTGTGGGGGATCATGCATGCTTTTATTGCCTTGGGGGCGGTTAAGCAAGCAACCTTACAAATGGTGGCACCCGGTATCGCGGAAGCATTGATTGCCACCGCGATAGGTCTATTCGCCGCGATCCCCGCCGTCATGGCTTACAATCGTCTTAACCAGCGGGTTAACAAGCTTGACCAGAATTACGACAACTTTATGGAAGAGTTTACCGCTATTCTGCATCGCCAGGCCTTCTCCAGCGACAGCAAATAAGTAGGGGGTAGCATGGCGAAAGTTCGTGGTCGTAACCGGCGGGAGCTCAAGTCGGAAATCAACATAGTTCCGTTGCTGGATGTATTGCTGGTGTTGCTGTTGATATTTATGGCAACTGCGCCAATCATAACCCAAAGTGTTGAGGTGGATTTACCGGATGCAACTGATTCCAAGACAGTGTCCAGTGATGATAATCCACCGGTGATCCTCGAAGTTTCTGGCGTAGGGCAATACACTCTGGTGGCTGATCATAACCGCATGGAACTGTTGCCACCAGAGCAGGTGGCGGCAGAAGCCAAATCACGTTTGGCGGCTAACCCGAAGACGGTTTTTTTGATCGGTGGGGCCAAGGAAGTACCCTATGATGAGATTATCAAGGCGTTAAATATTCTTCATCAAGCGGGGGTAACTTCTGTAGGGCTGATGACTCAGCCAATTTGACCCTGAGGTCAGAGGTAACCCAGTTCCTGCTTTTATTTGGCGGGAACACGTTTAAGCACCAGTTTTTGGGAATCTATTTTGGTAAAGGCAACTGAGCAAAACGATAAGCTGAATCGCGCCGTTATTGTATCGGTGGTTCTGCACATCCTATTGATTGCCCTGTTGATTTGGGGATCACTGCAAGAAAACGCCGAAATGAGTGCTGGCGGTGGCGGTGATGGTTCTGTAGTAGGGGCAGTGATGGTCGACCCGGGTGCTGTCGTCGAGCAGTATAATCGCCAGCAGCAGCAGAGTAGCGATGCCCAGCGTGCAGAAAAACAGCGCCAGAAGAAAGCGGAACAGCAGGCGGAAGAGTTACAGCAGAAGCAGGCAGTAGAACAACAACGCCTGAAGAAACTGGAGCAGGAGCGTTTGGCGGCACAGGAAAAAGCGGCGCAGGACGCTAAGGTACAAGCTGAACAGCAAAAAGCGGCCGAGGTTGCGGCTGCTAAGGCTAAAGAACAACAGAAAGCAGCCGAGGAGGCTGCAGCGAAAGCCAAAGCTGAGGCAGATAAAATAGTCAAAGCACAGGCAGAGGCTCAGAAGAAAGCGGAAGCGGAAGCTAAAAAAGAAGCGGCTGTTGCTGCAGCAGCTAAAAAGCAGGCGGAAGAGGCGAAGGCAGCGGCGGCGGCTGAGAAGAAAGCGGCAGCAGAAGCAGAAAAGAAAGCTGCCGCCGAGAAGGCCGCTGCAGCTAAAAAAGCCGCTGATGAGAAGAAAAAGGCTGCTGAAGTCGATGATTTATTCGGTGGTTTAGCTGATGGCAAGAATGCACCGAAAGGTGGCAGTGCTAAGGCGCAAGGGGACGGTAAACCTGCAGGGCAAGGTAACGCGAAGACCGCAGGGGCCAGTGGGGCCGATATTAATGGCTATCTGGGGCAGATTACCGCTGCCATTCAGAGCAAGTTTTATGATGCTGATCTTTACAAAGGAAGAACGTGCGATTTACGGATTAAACTGGCACCCGATGGTTTGTTGATTGATATTAAGTCTGAAGGGGGTGATCCCGCTCTGTGTCAGGCAGCAATTGCTGCGGCTAAGCAGGCTCATATTCCGAAACCACCGACTTCGGCAGTGTATGAAGTGTTCAAGAATGCACCCGTTACATTTAAGCCACAATAATGATTTGTTAATTGAGTCATACCCCAAGAATGAATCAAGGTAACCAACAGGGATCCTATCGTTTTGTTGGTTTGTTAAAATTCTGCTAATTTATCGTAGGCATCCTGCCTGGATAAGGGAGATGAGATGAAGCAGGCACTTCGAGTAGTATTAAGTTTTTTAGTACTGTGGGTATCCGTGTTACACGCGGAAGTTCGCATTGAAATCACCCAAGGCGTCGACTCTGCTCGCCCGATTGGCGTGGTACCGTTCAAATGGGCGGGGCCCGGTAGCCCTCCAGAAGATATTGGTCAGATTATTGGTGCGGATCTACGCAATAGCGGCAAGTTTAACCCTATTGATGTGGCCCGTATGCCGCAACAGCCCTCTACGGCAGCTGAAGTAACGCCAGCAGCCTGGACTGCACTGGGTATTGATGCGGTGGTGGTTGGCCAGGTTCAGCCTGGTGCCGATGGCAGTTACCTGGTTTCCTATCAACTGGTTGATACTTCAGGGGCTCCTGGTACTGTTCTAGCGCAGAACCAATATAAGATCACCAAGCAGTGGTTACGTTATTCTGCACATACCGCCAGTGATGAAGTGTTTGAAAAGCTGACGGGTATCAAAGGTGCGTTCCGGACTCGTATTGCTTATGTTGTCCATACTAATGGTGGCAAATTCCCGCATGAGCTGCGTGTAGCCGATTATGATGGCTATAACCAGTTCGTAGTGCACCGCTCACCTGAACCACTGATGTCACCTGCCTGGTCACCTGATGGAAGTAAATTGGCGTATGTGACCTTCGAGAGCGGCCGTTCAGCTCTGGTTATCCAGACGTTGGCTAGCGGCGCTATCCGCCAGGTTGCTTCGTTCCCACGCCATAATGGCGCGCCAGCATTTTCGCCGGATGGTTCGCGCTTGGCTTTTGCACTTTCCAAGAGCGGTAGCCTTAACCTGTATGTGATGAATCTGGGGTCAGGTCAGATCTCTCAGATTACTGATGGTCGCAGCAATAATACTGAACCCACTTGGTTCCCGGATAGTCAATCGTTGGCCTTTACCTCTGATCAGGGGGGGCGTCCTCAGATTTATAAAGTCAGTGCCAGTGGTGGCACACCACAACGCCTGACTTGGGAAGGGGCTCAGAATCAGAACGCTGATGTGAGTGCTGACGGTAAATTCTTGGTAATGGTAAGTACCAATAGTGGTGCTCAGCATATTGCCAAGCAAGATCTTGGTTCGGGTGCCGTTCAAGTATTAACGGATACGTACCTGGATGAAACACCCAGTATCGCTCCAAACGGCACCATGGTGATCTTTAGCTCCACGCAAGGTATGGGCTCCGTGCTGCAGTTGGTGTCGACTGATGGGCGTTTCAAAGCGCGTCTTCCGGCAACTGATGGACAGGTCAAATTTCCTGCCTGGTCGCCGTATCTGTAATGCATATACAAATATGTATGGCAAACTATAAAAGGATCAAAGAAATGCAACTCAATAAAATGCTGAAGGGGCTTATGCTGGCATTGCCAATTTTGGCGGTAGCGGCTTGTAGTTCTAACAAAAGCGCAAACAATGACCAATCTGGTATGGGCGCTGGCAACGGCACAGAAAATGGCAGCAGCAACCTGTCTTCTGAAGACCAAGCTCGTTTGCAGATGCAAGAACTGCAGAGAAACAATATTGTTTACTTTGCTTTTGACAAATATGACATTGGCTCTGATTTCACTCAGATGCTGGATGCTCATGCGGCATTCCTGCGTAACAATCCATCTTATAAAGTGACTGTTGAAGGTCACGCGGATGAGCGTGGTACGCCAGAATACAACATCGCTTTGGGCGAGCGTCGTGCTAGCGCCGTCAAAATGTACCTGCAAGGTAAAGGTGTTTCTGCTGACCAGATCTCTATCGTTTCCTACGGTAAAGAGAAACCAGCAGTACTGGGCCACGATGAAGCGGCTTGGGCTAAAAACCGTCGTGCCGTTCTGGTTTACTAAGAGAATCGCATGAACAGTAACTTCAGACATCACCTGTTGAGTCTGTCGTTACTGGTTGGCGTAGCGGCTCCATGGGCCGCTACTGCCCAAGCGCCAATCAGTAATGTCGGCTCCGGCTCGGTCGAAGACCGTGTCACATCACTTGAGCGGATTAGCAATGCTCAAAGTCAGCTCTTAAATCAACTTCAGCAACAACTCTCTGATAATCAACGCGATATAGATTCACTGCGTGGGCAGATTCAGGAAAATCAGTATCAGCTGAATCAGGTAGTTGAACGTCAGAAACAGCTCTATCAGCAAATTGATAGTCTTGGCCAGAATGGTGCGCAGAGTTCAGCGGGTGCTGCCGCTGGGGCCGCCGTAGGGGCAACGGCTGCCACATCTGGGGATAGCGCAAGCAATTCTTCTACCGGCACCACTGCGGCTCCAGCAAGTAGTGGCGATGAGAACAGCGACTACAATTCAGCGGTTTCACTGGCGCTGGAAAAAAAACAGTATGATGAGGCGATCACCGCCTTTCAGGCTTTTATTAAGCAGTATCCGCAGTCGACTTACCAACCTAACGCCAACTATTGGCTAGGGCAGTTGCTTTACAACAAAGGTAAAAAGGATGATGCGACCTACTATTTTGCAGTAGTGGTAAAGAATTATCCAAAATCGCCGAAGGCACCGGATGCGATGTATAAAGTTGGGGTGATCATGCAGGAAAAAGGGCAAACGGATAAAGCCAAAGCCGTTTACCAGCAAGTGATTAAGTTATACCCAACCAGCGATGCGGCCAAACAGGCCAAGAAACGCGAAGCGAGTTTATAAGCAAAATTTGAGCCCGGAATTTAGTCGATTTGGTTGAATTCTGGGCTCATTCGCGTGAATAACAAGCAGTTGAACCTTTTAATTAAAAATTTAGGTTGCGCTGCCGAGATAAATTAGTAATATATGCCGCCGTTGCCAAGACATCTTGTTAAGTGTCAAAGTGACAGAAAATTGGGCCGTTAGCTCAGTCGGTGGAGCAGTTGACTTTTAATCAATTGCTCGCAGGTCCGAGCCGAGCGAAGCGAGACGACAACGCGCAGCGTTGCCCGCAGGGTGAGGACGAAGGACGAATCAATCCTGCACTACCAAATGACAGATGTGACTTTATAAGTAGTAACCATGTTTTGAGCAGTAGCTCACAATGATGGGTCGTTAGCTCAGTCGGTAGAGCAGTTGACTTTTAATCAATTGGTCGCAGGTTCGAATCCTGCACGACCCACCAAGTTTTACAGCAGTAACCATGCAGTGGGTGATTAGCTCAGTTGGTAGAGCATCTCCTTTACACGGAGGGGGTCGGCGGTTCGAGCCCGTCATCACCCACCACTAACATGGGTCGGTAGAGCAGTTGACTTTTAATCAATCCTGAACTCCAAATGATTTGAACTATTTTAAATAGTAGTAACCATGTCTTGAGCAATAGCTCACTATTATGGGTCGTTAGCTCAGTCGGTAGAGCAGTTGACTTTTAATCAATTGGTCGCAGGTTCGAATCCTGCACGACCCACCATCTCCTCATATAGCACTGAACCATCCCCAAACATTCAATCACTCAAATCCCACCAAGTCATACCTGACCGCACCCAAGTATTGCCATTGTTCCACCCCCCTTCAAACACCCCAAATTTTAATCTATTAAACAAAAATCAATTTTTACAGAAAATAGCAGCGACTCAATACAAAAATTGCGGTATTTTGTTTAGTATAACAAACAAAGTTGTTTGCCAAGAGTAAGCGAGTACCAATAAGCAAACATCCAACCCGTTGAAGAGATAAAAGTAATGAGTGAAATGTTTGATATTAATGCTGCGGTGTACCCATTCCCTCCAAAACCGCAACCGTTAGATGGAGCAGAAAAAGCATTTTATCGCCAAAAGATTAAAACGTTACTCAAGCAACGGGATGCCGTGATGGTGGCTCATTACTATACTGATCCTGAAATCCAGGCTCTCGCAGAGGAAACGGGGGGATGTGTTGCAGATTCACTGGAAATGGCGCGTTTTGGCAGCCGACATCCGGCCTCAACGTTACTGGTTGCTGGGGTCCGATTTATGGGGGAAACAGCTAAAATCCTCAGCCCGGAAAAACAGGTATTGATGCCAACATTGCATGCCGAATGCTCACTGGATCTTGGCTGTCCAGCGGCGGAGTTTAACGCTTTTTGCGACAGTCACCCCGAGCGGACCGTGGTGGTTTATGCCAATACTTCAGCGGCAGTCAAAGCCCGTGCCGATTGGGTTGTCACTTCCAGTATTGCAGTTGAATTGATTGAACACCTTGATAGCCTCGGTGAGAAAATTATCTGGGCACCGGATCGGCATCTTGGTCATTATGTACAAAAGCAAACAGGGGCGGATGTACTGTGCTGGCAAGGGGCTTGTATCGTTCATGATGAGTTTAAAACGCAAGCGCTGTTGCGTATGAAGGCGCTCTACCCCAATGCGGCAATATTGGTGCATCCAGAGTCCCCCCATGCGGTGATCGAACTGGCTGATGCGGTAGGGTCAACCAGCCAGTTGATTCAAGCGGCAACCAAACTACCTCACCCGCAACTGATTGTGGCTACTGATCGCGGTATCTTTTACAAGATGCAACAGGCTTGCCCGGATAAAGAGCTATTCGAAGCCCCTACGGCGGGGGAAGGGGCAACCTGTCGCAGTTGCGCACATTGTCCATGGATGGCGATGAACGGCTTGCAAGCCATTGCTGAAGGGTTGGAGCAGATGGGTGCACAGCATGAGATCCTGGTGGATGAAACACTGCGTGATAAGGCGCTTATCCCGCTTAACCGCATGTTGGAGTTTGCTGCACATTTACCTGGTCGCTGACAGATAGCATCAATATCTCTCGGCATTGAGACGGCAGCACGGTAGCTGCCACAATGCCAACGGCGACATAAAGATGATTTACAGCAACAGCTACAGCCGCTAGATTGGTAAGTCTCTGCGCATTGTGCAATACACCGATACCTAATGGAAAAGCTATGAATTATCAAAATGACGATTTACGTATTAAACAAATCACGGAACTCCTGCCACCGGTGGCTCTGTTGGAGAAGTTTCCTGCCACTCTACAGGCGGCTGAAACGGTGTCACAAGCGCGTAATGCTATCCACAACATCCTTCGTGGCAATGATGATCGTCTGCTGGTGGTGATTGGCCCTTGCTCTATTCACGATACTCATGCAGCAAAAGAGTATGCGACACGTCTGCTGAAACTGCGCCAGGAGCTTGGTGGTGAGTTAGAGATAGTGATGCGCGTCTATTTTGAAAAGCCACGCACCACCGTTGGCTGGAAAGGGTTGATTAATGATCCACAGATGGATAACAGCTTCCAGATCAATGAAGGCTTGCGTCTGGCACGTAAGTTATTGCTGGATATTAATGATGCTGGTTTACCGACGGCGGGTGAATTTCTCGATATGATCACGCCTCAATATCTGGCAGACCTGATGAGTTGGGGGGCTATTGGTGCGCGGACGACTGAATCTCAAGTGCACCGTGAGCTGGCCTCTGGCCTCTCTTGTCCGGTTGGTTTTAAGAATGGTACTGACGGTACGATTAAAGTTGCCATTGACGCCATTAATGCAGCGAGTGCCGCGCACTGCTTCCTGTCTGTCACCAAGTGGGGGCATTCTGCCATTGTGAACACGGGGGGGAATGGTGATTGCCATATCATCCTGCGTGGTGGCAAGGAGCCAAACTACAGTGCAGCACATGTGAAGCAAGTGAAAGATGGCCTGGTTAAAGCGGGTTTACCACCACGAGTGATGATCGATTTCAGCCATGCTAACAGTAGCAAGCAGTTTAAAAAGCAGTTGGACGTCAATACCGATGTTTGCAATCAATTATGTGCGGGTGAGCAAGCCATTATTGGTGTCATGATCGAAAGCCACCTGGTGGAAGGGAATCAGAATCTGGAAAGTGGTGAGCCGCTGGTTTATGGTAAAAGCGTGACCGATGCTTGCATTGGCTGGGAAGATACCGAAACTGTCCTGCGTGAATTGGCCGCAGCGGTAAAAGTACGCCGTAGCTGATAGTTAGTTTTCCAGGCCCCGCACTAGCAGGGTCTGGACTTTATGAGATGATCGGTAAAACGGTCACCAACAGCATGTATATACCCAAAATAATTAGAGTTGCCTGTAGGCAGCCAGCACTTGTGCTGGCCCGCAAGGTGAGGCTTATGGATGAGGTTCAATGATCCCCTGGCGGGGCTGCCAGTTAGGCAGCTCGGTTAGTGCTCAAAGCAGCGGCCAAAATTCATCAGCATAACGAGGTCACCGAACTGAGACTAACCGTGGTCAACGTCAGTGTCCGTGCCCAGCCAATACTGGGCACGTCCTGCTGGTTAGCGGGGATTACTTCGCTTTACCCTGATTGGCTACCAACGCTGCTTTGGCAGCGATCTCGTCAGCATTACCCAGATAGTAACGTTTAACTGGGTTGAAGTGCTCATCGAATTCATACACCAAAGGGACGCCGGTTGGGATATTCAGCTCGATAATCTCATCTTCGCTCATCTTATCGAGATATTTCACCAAGGCGCGTAATGAGTTGCCGTGGGCGGTAACGATAACGCGTTCACCGCGTTTGATTCGCGGCAGGATCTCTTGGTTCCAGTAAGGGATCACACGCTCAATGGTTAATGCCAGGCTTTCGGTTAGGGGCAGCTCTTTTTCGCTCAGTGCAGAGTAGCGTGGGTCATGCCCTGGATAGCGTTCATCTGCTTTGGTTAATGCTGGTGGGGTGACGGCAAAACCACGGCGCCATTGTAGCACTTGCTCGTCACCATATTTCTCTGCGGTTTCAGCTTTATTGAGCCCTTGCAATGCGCCGTAGTGGCGCTCATTCAGCTTCCAGGACTTTTCGGTGGGCAACCAGACTTGGTCCAGTTCGTCCAGAATACGCCACAATGTGTGGATAGCCCTCTTGAGTACCGAGGTATAAGCAAAGTCAAAAGTGAAACCTTCCTCTTTTAACAGTTTACCTGCTGCTTTGGCTTCGCTACGGCCTTTATCTGAAAGATCAACATCATACCAACCGGTAAAGCGGTTCTCGTTGTTCCACAGACTTTCACCGTGACGTACCAGTACCAACTTGGTTGTTGCCATAGCCTGACTCCTTAATCACGCGTCATTATAATAATAACGATAATCATTATACTATAGCAGTCAACCTTTAACGCTAAATCAAGCTGAGTGACCGATTGGCTCAAACTGATAATGTGTGGCGCTCTGGTACCGTTGTCCGGGTTGTAACCAACAGTCAGGTTGCGGCCATTCTGGGTGGTTCGGGCTGTCGGGCAAAAATTCACTTTCCAGCGCCACGCCAGCGTAAATGTCGTAGCTGCCGCCATCACGTGCTGGTGTTCCCGCTAGATAATTCCCACTATAAAACTGTATTGCAGGTGCCGTTGTGAATAGCGTCATTTTGACCTGACCATCAGCTGACCACAAATGGGCGGCAGGGTTGCTCAATGTCTGACAGGAACGAGACAGCAGATAGGCATGGTCATAACCTTTAACCCGTTGTTGGCAGCGATCACGCAGTAAGTCTTGCTGAATGGTTTTCGGTTGGCGGAAATCCATGCCGGTATCAGTGACCGGGGTCAGGTCGGCACAAGGGATCCCTTCGCTGTCTACCGGCAGATAGCTGTCGGCGAACAGCTGCAAACGCTGTTGCCTGGCGTCTTGTCCTGCACCATTCAAGTTGAAGTAGGCATGGTTGGTCAGATTGACGGGGCAAGTGCTATCAGTTTGCGCCTGATACTCAATTTCCAGCCGATGGTCGTCGGTCAACCGATAGGTGAGTGTGACGTCCAGATTCCCCGGAAACCCTTGGTCACCATGGGGAGAATGTAATTGATATACGATGTGTTGTTCATCTTGTGCCACAATTTGCCAGCGGCGCGCATGAAAACCTCCGGGCCCGCCATGTAACTGGTGAGGTCCCTGATTGGCAATCAAAGGGTAAGTTTTGCCTGCGATCAACAGTTTGGCATTAGCAATGCGGTTGGCATAACGGCCGACAGTTGCCCCTAGATAAGCACTTTGATGCAAATACTGTTCTGGAGATTGGCAGCCCAATAGCAGTTCGCGTTTCTCGCCTGATTTCAGCGGCAACACGGCAGAAAGCCAAGTCGCACCCCAATCCATGAGGGTGATAGTCATTCCCCCGCTATTACGCAGGGTCGTGAGGGTGAATGGCTGCCCATCAGGGGCTAGTGCAGGTTTATTGGTTAACATAAGCCAGATCCTTGTGATGGTTTACAGACATAGAAAGTTTCTTTCAGCCCATTGGTTTGCCGTGGGTATTCCTGGGCGACAGTGGCACGCACTGGCTCGACTAAATCTACGGGCATCAGTGCCACAATGCAGCCACCAAAACCGCCACCGGTCATACGTACCCCACCACGGTCACCAATCACCTGTTTCACGATTGTCACCAAGGTATCGATTGGCGGTACAGTGATTTCAAAATCATCACGCATTGAAGCGTGCGATTCAGCCATCAGTGTCCCCATCAAGCTCAGGTTACCGGCGGTTAATGCGGCAGCAGCCGCCAAGGTACGCTCGTTTTCATTGATCACATGGCGCGCACGTTTGGCGACGGTAGGATCCAGTTGATGCTGAGCTGCTAAAAACTGTGCTGAAGTGACATCGCGCAGCGCCTTAACACCAAAGAAACGGGCTGCTTCCTCACATTGTTTGCGCCGCGTGTTGTATTCACTGTCCACCAACCCCCGTTTGACGTTGGAATTGATAATGACAACGGCCACCTCGGCTGGCATTGATACCGCCTGAGTTTCCAGTGAGCGGCAGTCGATCAACAGGGCATGGTCTTGCTTGCCCAGTGCCGAAATCAACTGATCCATAATGCCGCAATTACAGCCGACAAACTGGTTTTCCGCCTCTTGGCCATTAAGCGCTAAGGCAACACCATCAAGCGGTAACTGATAAAGAGCTTGCAATGCCTGACCAACGGCGACTTCCAATGATGCTGATGAACTTAGCCCGGCCCCCTGCGGTACATTGCCGCTAATGACCAGATCGGCACCCGCAAACTCGGTATTACGTGTTTGCAGATGTTTTACTACACCGCGTACATAGTCAGCCCAACGGAGGTCAGGATGTTTGATGATTGGGCTATCCAGCGAAAACTGATCCTGCTGATTTTGATAGTCGGCAGCTAACACACGGATTTGGCGATCATGGCGTGGTGCCGCACTGATCACCGTCTGGTAATCGATCGCACAAGGGAGAACGAAACCGTCATTATAGTCAGTGTGTTCACCAATCAGGTTGACCCGTCCTGGGGCTTGGATTGTCAGTGTGGGGGCATAGCCAAAATGCTGGTTAAAAAGGTCGTGGGTATGTTTTTTCAAACTCATTATTAGGCTCCGACAGATTGAAAATGGACATCACTGACTGCGCGCAAATGTTCTGCGGCCTGTTCTGCCGTCAAGTCACGCTGGGTTTCCGCCAGCATTTCATAACCCACCATAAATTTCCGTACTGTTGCACTGCGCAATAACGGTGGGTAGAAGTGGGCATGTAGTTGCCAATGGCGGTTATCGGCATGATTGAACGGGGCCCCATGCCAACCCATAGAATAAGGAAAAGAGCACTGAAACAGATTGTCATAACGACTGGTGAGTTTCTTCAGCGCGATAGCCAGATCGCTGCTTTGTGCTGCCGAGAGTTCGCTAAGCCGTTGTACGGCTGCTTTTGGTAGCAACAGGGTTTCAAATGGCCAGGCAGCCCAGTAAGGCACTACGGCTAGCCAGTGCTCAGTTTCCACCACTGTGCGGCTACCATCGGCTTGTTCACGCCGGACATAGTCGAACAGCATCGGGGAGTGATGCTGAGTGAAGTACTCCTGCTGCAGTTGGTCTTCACGCTCAGCTTCATTGGGTAGGAAACTGTTAGCCCAGACTTGTCCATGTGGATGAGGATTAGAGCACCCCATGGTGGCCCCTTTGTTTTCAAAAACTTGTACCCATGGGTAGCTGCGCCCTAAATCAGCAGTCTGCTGTTGCCAGGTAGCGACCACCTGCTCTAGCTCAGGAATGGTCAACTGCGGCAGCGTTTTACTGTGATCGGGAGAAAAACAGATCACGCGGCTGGTACCACGTGCACTTTGACAACGCAGCAGTGGATCATGGCTTTCTGGGGCTGCAGGGGTATCTTGCATCAGGGCAGCAAAGTCATTGGTAAATACGTAGGTGCCTAGGTAGTCAGGATTTTTATCGCCTGTGACTCGAGTATTGCCCGGGCAAAGAAAACAGTCTGGGTCATGGGCTGGCAATGTTTGCGGCATTGCGGATTCCTGCTGGCCTTGCCATGGACGCTTGGCCCGGTGCGGT
This sequence comes from Serratia sp. HNCC26DJ244, assembly GCF_057180565.1. Classification (NCBI taxonomy): domain Bacteria; kingdom Pseudomonadati; phylum Pseudomonadota; class Gammaproteobacteria; order Enterobacterales; family Yersiniaceae; genus Serratia; species Serratia sp. HNCC26DJ244. The sequence goes on from NZ_JBXUGO010000019.1 coordinate 40,106, forward strand.
GAAACCAATACCCATTGGCCAGTGAGTGGATTAAAACGACGGTGCGGATGATCAATCGGGTTAAAACAGTTCATAACGATCCTTTTAATCACTCATCAGATTGAATGTAATCGCTTTCACGTTCTGTGTGATGAGTTATCGTCTGGTTTAGGTTAAAAAAGATGGCGTAAAGATAGCATGATTAGCGCTGATAAAAGGTGATCTAACACTAAAAAAGAGAGCGTTTACACGCATTGCACGCGCTGAGTTAACGCTATTATCACGTTAGCTTAAACAGGTATTTGGTAGCGCTTCCACTCCGAGTCAGTGACCAGCGAGATATCCGCCAGCCAGTTCTGATTATGGGTGCTGATAGAGGGGGTAAGTAAAAAACAGGAGATGGGTCAGATTAAGCGCAAAATGGAAAAGTACCGGTACCCATAGGCGTCCACTCCACATCCAGGCCAAGCCATAGATCAACCCAGCCAATGTGGCAAATACCACCATAAGCCAACCGGCGGCAAAGTGTGCAGCGCCAAACAGTAACGCGGCGATGATCAGCGCCGGGTTGGCGCCTAACCAGCGGCTGCAACGTTGTTGTAAATAGCCACGAAATAGGGCTTCTTCAGCTAGGGAGACAAAAAACAGATTAGCCATGATAAAGGCTAGGATCCACGGCGGCATATGCAGTTCAATTTTCAGCCCACCCAGAGCTACCGCCAATAGCAGCAGTGCCGGGATAGACAACGCCAGGACCACCCAGGCACTGACACCCACAACTCGGTCTGGCTGATCAGTATTGAACAGCGTTGGCAAGCAGGCCATTAGCAGGAAGGGCACCAGTGCCTTGTCGAAGTTGTAGTACAGAGAATAAGTAGAACTCAGTGGCCCCAGTTTTGCCTTTTCCACCATCAAGGGGTTATTGAATCCAGGCATCAGGTGATAAAACAAGGCGAGTGAGCAAGCCACTAAAAAGAGTTCGAGTACAACAGAAACCATGCGCTGTTGGCGATAGTGTTGTCGAAGCCAGATACCGATGGCGATTATTGCCAGGCAACCCAGACTGGTTGGGGTGAGGATCTGGTGGTGAACGCCCATTCCTATCGCAGCCACCAACACGAGAAAGGCAATCAGCCGATTAAATGGCAGAAAAAACAACGAAGCCGAAAGTACACCCCACATAACCGCTATCCCTAAAAATAAGCCTATGACACTCAGTGCCAGTAACTTGATTCACTACAGACATACAAGGGATAGTAGCACAAGCCTGCAGATGCAAAGCCCTGAGTCTAAACAATGCTTATTACTCCCTTAATTGATGGTCGTTGCCACTAGCTGTTGCTGGCATTTGCATAGCTATCAATCAGGACCTCTTGCTGATAGCGATAACCTTCACCATCTGGAATAAAGGTCAAGCGGTGGGTGATACACTCCGGTGTATCCTCACTATGGTGGGAAACAAATAGCAACTGAGTCGTTCCTTGCTGGATCAGCACATCAATAAAGCGCCGGACCAGTTGGCGGTTAAGGGGGTCCAGACCTTGCAAAGGTTCATCCAGGATCAACAACGCCGGGTGTTTAACCAGTGCGCGAGCAATCAAGGTTAACCGCTGTTGCCCCCAGGAGAGCGTATGGAAAGGCGCATTACCCAATGCCTCATTGAACCCAAGCAACTGCAACCACTGTGAGGTCAACTGTTGTTGGCGTTCGGATGCGGCTTGATAAATACCAATGGAATCAAAGAAGCCCGACAGAATAACGTTACGTACACTGGCGCTGACACGATAATCCAGATGCAGGCTGCTACTGACATATCCAATATGGCGTTTGATTTCCCAAATGGTTTCGCCACTGCCACGCCGACGGCCAAACAGCGTCAGGTCGTTGCTATAACCTTGAGGATGGTCACCGGTAATCAGACTGAGCAATGTCGATTTACCGGCTCCATTGGGGCCAACGATCTGCCAGTGTTCGCCGGGATTAACCTGCCAACTGAGGCGATGGAGAATTGGGCGATCATTATAGCTGACGATACCATCACGCAAGACAATCAATGGGTTGGTTGTTGGCAGGGGAATATTTAGGGTGGGATCTTCGGTTTCAGGCAACGAAAGGTTGCTGAGATTTTCGCTGTGTGCCAATTGGGCCACCAGCGCGTCAGCCATCACCTGTTCCCGTGGCCCTTGGCTGGTTAAGGTACAATCTGCCAATACCCCCACTTGTTGAATAAAACTCGGGATTTCATCAAAGCGGTTAAGGACCAGCACCAGCGTCACCCCCTGTTGGGCCAGTTCTCCTAGCAAGGTGGCAAGCTGGGCACGTGACTGGTTATCCAATCCATCAAAAGGTTCATCAAGAATTAATAAATCAGGGGCTGGCATCAAAGCACGGCATAATAACGTTTTGCGTGTTTCACCGGTAGAGAGGTATTTGAAGCGGCGCGCCAACAGCGGTGCGATACCAAACTGTGCGGCAAGTTGTGTGCAGCGCTGATCATCCTGAATATCCTCCTGAATGATTTCTGCGGTAGTGCGACCAGTGTCGTCCTCATCGGGGCTTAACAGATCGGTATTGTTGCGCTGCCATTCATCACTGACCAGTTTTTGTAATTGCTCGAAGGAGATCCGTACCACATTGCGGAAATCATGGCGGTATGCCCCGTTCAATAAGGTCAGATCACCAGCCAGCGCCCGCGCCAGGGCTGACTTCCCGCTGCCATTAGCACCGACAAAAGCCCAGCAGTCACCTGACTGAATATTCAGTTGAGGCAAGGATAAAGTGCGGGTGTCGCTTAACCGGAATAAAGCTTGCGAAATTTGCAACGAGGGCATCATTTATTCTCTATTGGGTATTGATTAGCTTTAGAAATATTCGTATCAGAAAGAGATGTCAATCGGCAATAATGCAACGTGGTATTGCCGTTAACGCAACATAGCGGCTAACGCAACGTAGCGGCTAACACAATGTAGCGGCTAACACAGCGTAGCGACAATAACGCGGTCGGCATTGAACAGCGCATGGACTGCCATCCCTTGGCGCAGTTTCAATTGGGCTAACTCTTGGTTGCTGACTGTGGCGCAGAGCGTTTCTCCCCCGGTGAGGGTGAGCAACACTTCACTGTGATCATTGCCTGGTTGAATATTGGCCACCGTGCAAGGCAGAACATTGTCTGCCAGGCCGTGCAACGCAGCGTCAGTGCTGATTTTTACCCAAGGTGCTTTAATCAGCGCCAGTACCTCTTTGCCCGGGGTCAATTGCAACCGTTCGGCACTTTGCTGTGTCACGGCGGCAGTCAAGCGTGTGTGGCCGTCTGCCAGCAGCAGGTGGATAGCTTGCTGGACCTGTCGATGGTCGCGTTCAATCACCGTAGCGAAAAACTGGTTGCGGGCACTGGTTTGCAGCGAGAAACGGGCAATGGCTGCCAGTAGGCTATCCAGCGGCAAATTATCCTGTTGCAACACATCAAAGGCTTTTTGCTGGATCTGACCTAGCAAGTCATAAAGCTGGATCAAACGGTGCCCATAGTGTGTCACCTGTGCGCCGCCCCCCCCTTTGCCGCCAGTGGCTCGTTCCACCACGGTTTGTTCCGCCAATTGGTTCATTTCATTAATGGCATCCCAGGCGCTTTTGTAGCTGATCCCGGCCAGTTTGGCCCCTTGACTGATCGAGCCAGTCTGTACCACTTGTTTGAGCAGGGCGATACGGCGTGGGTCAGCGAACAGTTTTTGCTTAAGCTTTAAGGTGAGAAGGATCTCGGCCTGCATAATGAACTCCAATGGTTCGCCTGATGACAACCTGTCTATTGTCGCTGATTTGCTCAATACTGCCAACAGAGCACGTTTAGCTGCTTATCCTGCCCTGGGAGCCGTTAAAATAAGCGCGTTTTTGACCATTTTGGTTTACAGTAACCTTTGTAGCACTGTTTGCAAGGCTGTTAAGTGAGGTCCCCATGTTAGAGTTATTGAAAAGTCTGGTGTTTGCTGTGGTCATGGTGCCGGTGGTGATGGCCGTTATTTTGGGGCTCATCTATGCCTTGGGTGAGGTGTTCAACGTCTTCTCCAAATTGGGTCATCCTAAAGAAGATCACCGCTAATCTTCTCTCCCCGCTGATGATGTTGGCGGGGTTTTTACGTTTAACTTCGCGATACCTCTCGTTTTACCCATAAACCTCATGACAATTCTGGGTCTATCGCTATATCATCATTTACATAACGATGAGATTAACCGATGGGAAAATCAACCATGAAACAGCAATGGATCAAGTGGATCGCAGGTATCGCGTTGGCTTCTGGTCTGACTATGCCGGCGGTGGCGGCAGAGAAAATCACCGTTTTTGCCGCAGCCTCGTTAACCAATGCGCTGCAAGAGATCGCCACCGAGTATCAGAAAATACAAGGTATTGAGGTGGTCTCTTCGTTTGCTTCCTCTTCGACCCTGGCGCGCCAGATTCAACAAGGCGCACCAGCGGATATATTTATCGCCGCTGATCAGCAATGGATGGATTACGCCATCGGCAAACAGTTGATGGTCGCCGAGACGCGCTACACGCTACTCGGTAATGAACTGGTGCTGATTGCCGCTAAGTCCGCCAAGCAAGATAAAATCGACATCAATCAGCAAACCGATTGGGTTAAATTGTTAAACGGTAGCCGCTTAGCGGTGGGTGACCCTGATCACGTCCCGGCCGGTATCTACGCCAAAGAAGCGCTGCAACATCTGGGAGCTTGGGGGGCGTTAGAGCCTCAATTAGCCCGAGGGAATAATGTGCGTAGTGCGATGGTGCTGGTTGAACGGGGGGAAGCGCCGTTGGGCATTGTCTACGGTTCTGATGCTGTCGCCAGCGATAAGGTGAAAGTGGTGGGGATCTTCCCTGAACAGAGCCACCAACCTGTTGAGTATCCGATGGCAATAGTCAAACCGCGCCAGACACCCGCTGTTACCGCTTTTTATGAGTATCTCAAGGGGCCGCAAGCCACGGCTATTTTTGAACGTTTCGGATTTACAGCGCGTAAATGATATTAAGCGAATATGAATGGCAGGCCATTGAGCTCAGCCTGAAAGTCTCTAGCTTGGCGGTGATCTGTAGTTTGCCGCTGGGCATTCTGATGGCCTGGGTTTTAGTGCGTTGTCACTTCCCGGGTAAATCCTTGTTGGACAGTATTGTTCATCTGCCTTTAGTCCTGCCGCCAGTGGTGGTGGGTTACCTGTTGCTGATCGCCATGGGGCGACGTGGGTTTATTGGTGAATGGCTGTACCAATGGTTTGGTTTCAGCTTTAGCTTCAGTTGGCGTGGTGCGGCTCTGGCGTCGGCTGTGGTGGCCTTTCCGCTGATGGTGCGCGCCATTCGTTTGGCGCTTGAAGCGGTGGATATTCGCCTGGAACAAGCCGCCCGCACCCTAGGGGCCAATCCTTGGCGGGTATTTTTTACCATCACGTTACCGCTCTCCTTACCGGGGGTGATCGTCGGGGTGGTGCTGGCGTTTGCGCGCTCTTTGGGTGAGTTTGGTGCCACTATCACCTTTGTTTCCAATATTCCGGGTGAGACCCGCACTATTCCGCTGGCGATGTATACCTTGATAGAAACACCTGGTGCTGAAGCGGCGGCTGCCCGTTTATGTGTGATTGCTATTGTGCTGGCGATGGCTGCTTTGATGACCTCGGAATGGCTGGCCCGTTGGGGCCGCAAGCGTATGGGGCTATAAATGTTAGAACTGGATTTCTGCCAGCAACTGGGTGCACTTAATCTCAAGATACAGGCTAATCTGCCCGCTCAAGGGATTACTGCCATCTTTGGGCTTTCTGGCGCGGGTAAAACCTCATTAATTAATGCGATCGCTGGTTTGACGCCGGTACAACAGGGGCGCATTGTTCTTAATGGACATACTCTGCTCGATACCACCAACGGAGTCTGTCTTGCACCGGAAAAACGGCGCATAGGTTATGTGTTCCAGGATGCACGCCTGTTCCCGCACTATCGAGTACGTGGCAACCTGCAATACGGTATGGCAGCCAGCAGTCGCGGTCAGTTTGATGATATTGTCGCCTTGCTGGGGATTGAGCCATTACTTAACCGCTTGCCGTTGACACTTTCCGGCGGAGAAAAACAGCGGGTAGCGATTGGCCGGGCGTTGCTTAGCGCACCGCAATTGCTGTTGATGGATGAGCCTTTGGCATCTCTCGATATACCGCGCAAACGCGAGTTGTTACCCTATCTGGAACGGTTGGCAAAACAGGTGAATATCCCGATCCTCTACGTTAGCCATAGCATGGATGAAATCTTACGCTTAGCGCAGCAAGTCATGGTGTTGGATAATGGCCAGGTACGTGCAGTGGGTGGGGTGGAGGAAGTCTGGGCCAGCAGTGCCTTGCGCCCTTGGTTGCAGCGTGAAGACCAGAGTAGCGTGCTGAGCGTGAGTGTCATCAAACGGCATGAACATTATGCCATGAGTGCCTTGGCGCTCGGTGATCAACTGCTGTGGGTTAGTGCTATTGATCTCCCCATCGGTACCCGGTTGCGTATTCGCATCAACGCTGCCGATGTCTCATTGGTTCTACAACCCCCCACCAATAGCAGCATTCGCAATATTTTACCGGCTAAAGTGCTGGAATGCCTGGATGTGGATGGCCAGGTTGAGGTGAAGCTAGCCATCGGGGAGCATATTCTCTGGGCACGTATTACTCCTTGGGCACGTGACGATTTGGCCATCAAACCCGGTCAATGGCTTTATGCACAGGTCAAGAGTGTATCCATGAGCCGTGAAGGGAGTTGAAAGCAGACGGAGAAGTGGGCAACACACTTCTCCGCCTTAAGGATTAACTCAGAACTCGGGTATGGATCACCTCTGCAATACCCGGTTGTAAGTGGTCGGCGATCACCAAATCAGCGCGTTCTTTGATCGCATCATCTGCGTTACCCATGGCAACACCGAGCCCGACGGCTTCAAGCATACTTAAATCATTGTAGTTGTCGCCAAAGGCAACCACCTGATCCATCTTTAATCCTTGTGATTCCACCCACTGCTGCAGCCGTTTACCTTTGCTGTTACCGTTTTTGGCGATGTCTACCTGATCGTGCCACGACCATTCACAAGCTAGCCCCAACTCGTTCTCCACCGTTTCGGCAAACTGGCGCAGTACAGAGATATCTCCGTGTGAGACGGCAAATTTCCAGATGGACTGTGCGTCATCAGCCGCTTGCTGCAGACTATTGACGTGCAACAAGGTGGGGCGTTGTGCTTCCGGTAAACTTTTCGCCCAGGTTTGGGTGCGCAGCACATGACCACTGGGGGTTTGATACAGCATGGCATCATCAACATAGAGCAGGCCGTGAAGATCACTCTGTTTCAACCGTTGTAATACTTGCCGAGCTTGCTCCTTCGGCAAAGGGTCGGCAGTTAGCACTTTTTTTTGCTGGAAATCGTACAGGTAGGTGCCGTTACAGCAAATAGCTGGGGTATCGAGTTGCAATTCCTGATAGAACGGGTGAATCGCTACATGATGGCGACCCGTGACCACTACCACCTTGACGCCGGCGGCACGGGCTTGCGCCAAGGCAGCCAGTGATTGTGGCAAAATGCGTTTCTGCTTATCTAGCAGTGTGCCGTCTAAATCGAGGGCAATAATACGGTAGTTCATCGTGACCCCATGAGGTAAGTAAAGCGATAATACCGATGGTACACCTAACGGCGGTTTGACAAAACCCAGTGTTAGGCAGGGGTTGTCATGTCAACGATGTCAGGTAAGCTAAAGAACACAATCGGTTACTCTTTCTCATTAAGGAAAGCAAATGAAGCAAATCGTTTATGTCGCTAGCCCGGAAAGCCAGCAGATCCATGTTTGGCAGTTAGACTCTCAGGGCGCGTTGACGTTAGAGCAGACGGTGGATGTACCAGGGCAGGGGCAACCGATGGCCATTCACCCGGATAATAGCCACCTGTATATTGGGGTACGCCCGGCATTGGGTATCGTCAGTTACCGTATTGATGCGGATGGTAAACTGCAGGAGGCGGGGATGGCCCCATTACCTGGCAGCCCGACCCATATCGCCACCGATTTGCAAGGCCGTTACCTGTTTTCTGCTTCCTATAACGGTAACTGCGTCACCGTCAGCCCTATTGGTCATGATGGTGTGGTGGGGGCTCCCATTCAGCAGGTTGATGGTTTGACCGCCCCGCACTCAGCCAATATTGACTCGACCAATCAACGGCTATTGATCCCCTGCTTGAAAGAAGATCGTATTCGTCTTTTTAATCTGCATCAGGACGGCGTATTGACCCCTGAGACTCCGGAGGCGGTTGCCACAGCGGTTGGTGCCGGGCCACGTCATATGGCATTCCATCCTAATGGGCAGTTCGCTTATTGTCTCAATGAACTGGATAGCACCGTTGATGTTTTGGCCTGTGGTGAGCATGGGGGCCCTTACACCCTAGTGCAAACTCTGGATATGATGCCTGCTGATTTCAACGGCACTCGTTGGGGGGCGGATATTCATCTCACGCCTAATGGCCGCTTCCTATATACCTGTGATCGTACCGCCAGTATCCTGACGATTTTCGCCGTTTCGCCGCAAGGGGATAACATTACCTTAGTTGGGCATCAGGCAACGGAACAACAGCCCCGTGGTTTTAATATCGACCACCGCGGCCATTTTTTGATTGCCGCAGGGCAGAAATCAGGTCATATCACGGTTTATGGCATTGATCCGCATCAGGGTCAGTTATCGGCTCTGGGGCGTTACCCGGTAGGGCAAGGCCCAATGTGGGTGAGTGTGCTGGCTCACTGATCTATAGCAAGACCAGGGCAGACCTTGGTGCCTGCCCTGGGCGATGGATTAACAGTAGGTGACGGTCAGCGTCGCTTTGCCAAGGCTATGGAAGTGAATATTGAAGCCGACCATGGCGCCACTGGCTTCTTCATCCACCGGGATGCTTTCCACATCCAGTGCGTGAACAGTGAAATGATAGCGATGACTTTCTCCTTGTGGCGGAGCCGCACCACCGTAACCGGCTTTACCAAAATCGGTACGGGTCTGTATCGCTCCCTTGGGTAGCCCAGGTTTGCCAGAACCGGCACCCTGTGGCAGTTCGGTTACGGTTGCCGGAATGTTGGCCACCACCCAGTGCCACCAGCCAGAGCCGGTAGGGGCATCGGGATCAAATACGGTGATAGCAAAGCTTTTGGTACCCGCGGGTACGCCATCCCAAGTCAGGTGAGGGGAGAGGTTACCCCCTTGGTAGCCCATGCCGTTAAATACCTGTAGTTCAGGCATTTTGGCCCCATTCTGCAGATCATTACTGTATAAACGAAACGTCATAACTACTCTCCCATATCGTCCTTTAAATCAGTCAGCCTAGATTGTTTTGTGGCAATAATATATAGCCAAGTCAGTGGTTTTTAGCGACCAAGCAAGTTGATATTCTCATCGATTCGCTGCTGGATAGTTTGCAACGTGCCTGGGGTGATCGCTTGGGGATACATCTTCTTGGCTAAAGTGGCAAACTGGCCCGCCACATCGCAAAATCGGTCAATCAGGGTACTCGCTATATTGGCTGGCATCTCGGCTTCTTCGGCAAGCCGGAGCATAGCCTCACGGTGAATTTCCAGTGCTTCGCCCATCACATCCATCTGATGATACCCCCCTGGGCCTTCACAGAACGTGACGTCATACGCTGGTGCTAATTTCCACTCACCAGAGGGTGACATAAGATAGGAAAAATTCTTGGGATGATCGTCTCGGTTGTTGAACACCACATTGAAAACTACACGCTCAAATGCGAGTGCTTTCTCCCGCACATCATTCGTGCACATTTGGGTGGCCCGCAAGAAATTAACGTAATCCAACGACCCAGGTGTGGTGAAATCAGCACCAGTAAAGGCGGCAAGACTTTGCATAGGCACGCGCAAAGCCCCTTGCCGATCAAAGCGTTTGGTCGCGAAGGCCGCCAACCCATTGGGCAGGCTGAAATAATGCGTCTCAGGCGTCTGAATGCCACACAGGCGTAAGCATTCGGCATAGACCATCTCTATGGCACAGACTTCGGGATGTTCTTGTTGAGCAGGAAATTTGATCAACCAAGCTTCAAAGCCTGGCGTAGACGTAGTGGTAAAAGTGCCGGTTTGGGGGTCGCGATAGACCAAAGCCTTGGGTCTGGCACCTTGTGGAGGGCCGCCTACCAACAGTAATTTTTGCAGGAATGCCCCACCTTCACCCTTGAGGACTTCTTGCACTTCTGCCGCAAGCCGATCAATGGAGATATCCCCTTCCATCTCCAGCCCCTCGGGTGCGACAGGCTCGAATGACATGGCCCCCATGGCATGGTTGCCAATGTAAGTCAGCCGCTCCAGTGGCCCGATACGTGCTGCATTGAGGCCACGGCGTTTGAACAAACGATCCATCAGCAGCATCCCCCAACCGTCAGGGAGAGCATCATAGACGGGGCCGGGGAGCCCCAACTGATGGGGCGGAAAGTCTCTGCGTAACGGCGTTCCTGCCAATGGTAGCTTAAAAGACGACAGTTCCAACCCTTTCTGCTTCGCTTCCTGGCTGTATTCAAACAGAATCAGTGGGCGACCGGTGATCACTGTCGTCGAAACCAGCGAGCCCCAGTGCCAATGCTCACCCCAGCCATTGTAGTAGACATTGACTTGCTCAAGCATTGTCGAACCTCCTCTTGACACGATGACGTTTCGCGCTGTTTTCGTAGCGGAAAATATCTTCAAGGCTGTCCAATTTTGGTAGGAACAAGGCTTCGAGTTCCTGGCTGCGCCCAAGAACCATCGCTACACGGACTAGATTTTCGAACCCGACATTGCGCCCTGCCTCAAGATTAGACACGGTATTGCTGCTAATACCGGCGCGTGCCGCGACATCAGCCTGCGTCATCTGTAGCGCTAACCGCTCAGTGCGCAGACGCTCACAGATCCGCTTAACGATCTCATCGGGTTTTCTTAGGCTTAAATCCAATATATTGTGCCTTATGTGGCTTTTTTGCTCTTAATTCACAATATTATAGAATTAACTTTGGCTGTGGTCAAAACTGCAATACGCAAAAATTGTGCTTTATTCAGTGGGTAATCCTGCGCACCGCAATCATTATGCCGATCACGGTGCGGTTCTTTACCCACATTTTCTCACGCCACCGCGGCCGCAATGGCTGCAGTTAGACGCGAAAGTTGTTCTGGGGTGATGATATAAGGCGGCATCAGATAAATCAGTTTGCCGAATGGCCGGATCCACACACCTCGCTCGACAAAACCACGTTGTAGTGCCGCCACATCCACTGGCTGGCGCATTTCTACCACGCCAATAGCGCCAAGCACCCGGACATCCGCCACCTTGGGCAGAGCTGTGAGAGGGAGTAACTGCTGCTTTAGCTGGTTTTCAATGTCACGCACCTGCTGTTGCCAAAGATTATCCTCGAGCAGTGTCAGGCTGGCGCAGGCAACCGCACAGGCCAGAGGATTTCCCATAAAGGTTGGGCCATGCATAAAACAGCCTGCGGCACCTTCACTGATGGTTTCTGCCACATGGCGGGTGGTGAGGGTAGCAGAAAGGGTCATATATCCCCCAGTCAGCGCTTTGCCCAAACAGAGAATATCAGGCACGACATCCGCATGTTCACAGGCAAACAGCTTGCCGGTACGGCCAAACCCAGTGGCAATCTCATCAGCTATTAACAAAATCTGGTGCTGGTCGCACAGTTCACGCACGCGTTTAACATAGTTAGGGTGATAGATACGCATCCCCCCCGCCCCTTGAACGATAGGTTCGAGGATCACCGCAGCAATCTCTCCCGCATGTTGCTCTAGCAGGGTATTAAATGGCGCGATGTCCTGCTCGTCCCAGGGGGCGTCGAAGCGACATTGAGGCGCGGTGGCAAACAGATGTGGTGCAAGATACCCCTGATACAGGCTATGCATGGAATTATCTGGGTCGCATACCGACATCGCGCCAAAGGTATCACCATGATAGCCCTGGCGTAGGGTCAAAATACGTTGTCGCCGCTCTCCACGGGCCTGCCAATATTGCAGCGCCATTTTCAGCGCGACTTCCACCGCCACGGAACCTGAATCAGCCAGAAATACACATTGCAGCGCGTCAGGTGTCATTGCCAGCAATTTACGGCACAGGGCAATGGCAGCGGGATGGGTAATACCCCCGAACATCACATGTGACATTTTCTGCAACTGCTGTGTTGCGGCCTGATTGAGTTGCGGATGATTGTAACCGTGAATGGCGGCCCACCATGAAGACATGCCATCCACCAGTTGCCGGCCATCGGCCAGTTGCAATTCCACGCCACTGGCGGCGGTAATCGGGTAGCAGGGCAGCGGCTTAGTCATGGAGGTATAGGGGTGCCAGATATGGCGTCGATCAAATTCAATATCACAGGGGGAGAGAGACATTAACCGTAAACCAAAAATAAATAGAATGGTTGACAGTATAGCCGCAATATTTACACTGGCGACACTTTTCATATTGGGAGTTGCAATCAATGGCCGATCGTATCCACTGGACCGTGGGGCTAGCCCAAGCCCTGTTTGATAAACCGCTGCTGGAATTGCTATACCAAGCACAAACCGTTCACCGCCAACATTTTGACCCACAACAAGTTCAAGTCAGTACGCTGCTATCGATAAAAACCGGCGCTTGTCCGGAAGATTGTAAATACTGCCCGCAAAGTTCGCGTTATAAAACCGGCCTGGAGACTGAACGGTTGATGCAGGTGGAGCAGGTTTTGGCATCGGCGCGTCAGGCCAAAGCCGCCGGGTCAAGCCGTTTCTGCATGGGTGCCGCCTGGAAGAACCCGCACGAGCGTGATATGCCTTATCTGCAGCAGATGGTACAGGGGGTAAAAGCCATGGGGATGGAAACCTGTATGACGCTGGGTACCCTAGACCCTAGTCAGGCCGAGCGCTTGGCTGACGCCGGGTTGGATTACTACAACCATAATCTTGACACCTCGCCAGAATTTTACTCCAGCATCATCACCACGCGCAGCTACCAGGAGCGCCTGGACACATTGGACACCGTGCGTAATGCCGGGATCAAAGTCTGTTCCGGCGGCATTGTCGGCTTGGGGGAAACCGTCGCTGACCGCGCCGGGTTGCTGGTGCAGTTAGCTAATTTGCCAACCCCACCTGAGAGCGTGCCAATCAACATGTTGGTGAAAGTGAAGGGGACACCACTGGCGGATAACGACGATGTCGATCCCTTTGATTTTATCCGCACTATCGCTATTGCACGGATTATGATGCCCAGCTCTTATGTCCGCCTGTCAGCGGGTCGTGAGCAGATGAGTGAACAGACTCAGGCTATGTGCTTTATGGCTGGGGCCAACTCCATCTTCTATGGCTGTAAATTACTCACCACGCCCAATCCAGAAGAAGATAAAGATCGGCAGTTGTTCCGCAAATTGGGGCTTAACCCGCAGCAAACCTCCATTGAGCAGGGTGACAAGCAACAGCAGCAGATCTTGGCAGAACAACTGCTCAGCGCCGATACCGCCGAATTTTACAACGCGGCACGCTGATGAGCTGGCAACAACGTATTGAACAGGCACTGAATGAGCGGCGGCAGCATGCCGCTTATCGACAACGGCAGGTCAATCAGGGCGGTAATGGGCGATATCTGCAATGCAACGGTCAGCAGTATCTCAACTTTTCCAGTAATGATTACCTTGGGCTCAGCCAACATCCTGAGGTGATTGCCGCTTGGCAGCAGGGTGCGGCGCACTATGGTGTGGGCAGTGGCGGCTCTGGGCATGTGACCGGGTTTAGCCAGGCTCACCATGAATTAGAGCAGCAACTGGCCCAGTGGCTGGGGTATCCACGCGCTTTGCTGTTTATCTCCGGTTATGCCGCTAATCAGGCGATCCTGGCGGCCTTAATGCAGGCTGGCGATTGCCTGTTAGCCGACAGACTCAGCCATGCCTCACTGTTAGAAGCGGCGATGCACTCACCCGCGCAATTGCGGCGTTTTCATCATAACCAGCCACACTCGTTAGCCTCGTTACTGCAAAAAGCCTGTACAGGCCAACAACTGGTGATCACCGAAGGGATCTTCAGTATGGATGGTGACAGCGCACCGCTGGCGGAATTACAGCACTTAACCCACCAGGCTGGGGGCTGGCTGATGGTGGACGATGCGCACGGTATTGGCGTGCGTGGTGCACAAGGGCGCGGTAGTTGCTGGCAGCAGGGAGTACGCCCGGAGATCTTGGTGGTCACTTTTGGCAAAGCCTTTGGTGTCAGTGGTGCGGCGGTGTTATGTGATGAACCCTTGGCAGAATACTTGCTGCAATTTGCACGCCATCTGATTTATAGCACGGCGATGCCCCCGGCCCAGGCTTGTGCCTTGCAGGCCGCATTACATTGTGTCCAACAGGGGGACCAGTTACGGGCTCAATTACAGCGCCATATCCAACGCTTTCGCGCCGGGGTTGCCAGCCTGCCACTGAAGTTAACGGACTCAGACACCGCAATTCAACCGTTAGTGGTGGGGGATAACCAGCAAACGCTGGTGTTGGCCCAACGTCTGCGTGAGCAGGGGCTTTGGGTTAGCGCCATCCGTCCGCCAACAGTGCCACCGGGTAGCGCGCGCTTGCGCATTACACTGACTGCGGCGCACCAAACAGAAGATATTGAACGTTTGCTAGAGGTGTTACATGACATCTGTGTTTGAGGGGGTGAATAAACAGGCGGTGGCTGCGGCCTTCAGCCGGGCAGCAAAAAGTTATGATGTGGCGGCCGTGTTACAACGGGAGGTAGGAGAACGCTTAGTCGCGATGGCGGCTCATCACCCTGGCCAATCGGTATTGGATGCTGGCTGTGGCACCGGTTATTTCAGCCGTCGTTGGCGCAATTTGGGTAAGCAGGTGACTGCGCTGGATCTGGCGCCGGGTATGTTGGCTTTTGCTCGCCAGCAGCAGGTGGCTGATCACTACTTACTGGGGGATATCGAGAATGTCCCGCTGCCAGATGCCTCCGTGGATATCTGTTTTAGCAGTCTGGTGGTGCAGTGGTGCAGCTCTCTGCCTCAGGTGTTGGCGGAACTGTACCGGGTGACGCGGCCGGGTGGGGTGATTTTATTCGCTACCTTGGCACAGGGCACATTACATGAATTGGCGGCTGCCTGGCAGCAGGTAGATGGTGAACGCCATGTGAATGATTTCCTGCCTGTCGCACAGATTAGTGCTGCTTGTCAGCACTATCGTCATGAGCTGCAACCTGCCTGGCAAACCCTGCATTACCCTGATGTTATGACACTGATGCGCTCATTGAAGGGGATTGGTGCCACCCATTTACATCAGGGCCGTGATAGCGGGTTGCTTTCTCGCCAGCGTTTAGCGGCATTGCAAGCGGCTTACTCCTGCCAACAGGGGCAGTACCCTCTCAGTTATCATCTGGTTTATGGAGTTATTTATCGTGATTAAACGTTGGTTTGTGACGGGAACGGATACGGAAGTGGGGAAAACGGTCGCCAGCAGTGCACTGTTACAGGCGGCTCAGGCGGCAGGGTTTTGCTGTGCTGGTTATAAGCCAGTGGCTTCAGGCAGTGAAATGACCGCTGAGGGGTGGCGTAATAGTGATGCATTGGCTCTGCAGAGAAACAGCAGTATGGTGCTGGATTATACCGATGTGAATCCATACACCTTTGCTGAGCCAACCTCACCCCATATTGCCAGCCAACATGAAGGGATCCCCATCTCTCTGGCTCGACTTTCTAGTGGTTTACGTCACCTTGAACAACAGGCCGAGTGGTTGCTGGTGGAAGGGGCCGGGGGATGGTTTACCCCACTTTGCGAACGCTATACGCTTGCCGATTGGGTGCGCCAGGAACGCTTGCCGGTGATTCTGGTGGTTGGGATCAAACTGGGTTGTATCAACCATGCAGTGCTTACCGCTCAGGCCGTTCAGCAAGCGGGGTTGCCCTTGGCAGGTTGGATAGCCAATCAGGTCATTAAACCGGGAAAACGCCATCAGGAGTATCTTGCGACGCTTTGCCGTATGTTGCCAGCCCCGTTGTTGGGGGAAATTCCCCATTTACCGCAGATTGAGCAACAGCCACTAGCGCAATATCTTGACTTGACGCAGCTTGCCAAGTGAGTCAGTGATCGTTTATTCGATGTACTGTAAACCCCTGTCCGCTTAAGCTAAAAAGGGACTTTGTCAACAGTCCGAAATATCATTTTTTTGATGCATTTTTTTAGCATTAATTGTTATAAGCGATGCGAAATATTTGTGAAAAAGTAACTAAAAAAATGACTGCAATGCCACTGCAAACGGAAAAGTGTCCTTTGCCTAACTCCCGCCCCTTATGGGGTACTGCGAGTTATCCACTATTCCTGTGGATAACCATGTGCATTATAGCTAGAAAAGTAGGGTAAATAGAGCAGGGGCGCGGGTTTCAACAAGGTTGCCGTTATTCTCAGCTTTTAATTAAAAGTATTTAATATCAATAAATTAACTAAAATCAAGACACTTGTTGACGGAGGGGAGTGCCGCGAGTGATTTTACGCTGCCTTGTAGTAGAAATGTTAATTTATGATATGTTCTGGGGATAACATGACGATTGACAATCAGAAAGTTCCTACCTTGTCAGTGACTGGAATGCACTTAAAGATAAATGTGTTGGAGGCTGTTTTTATATCCAGTATTATGGGTAAGTGACAGCTGATTCCTGGCGGCATGTTGTGGCCTTGGCAAATTGAAAGATGAAGGGGATATGAGCAAACATTTCAAACTGCATTCAGAATTCAAACCAGCCGGTGATCAGCCGGAAGCGATCCGCAAGCTGGAAATGGGGCTGGAAGATGGCTTGGCACACCAGACGTTGCTGGGGGTAACCGGTTCGGGCAAAACGTTCACCATTGCCAATGTGATAGCGGACCTCAACCGTCCCACCATGGTGCTGGCACCGAACAAGACGCTGGCGGCGCAGCTCTATGGTGAGATGAAAGAGTTTTTCCCCGAGAATGCAGTGGAGTATTTTGTCTCCTACTACGACTACTATCAGCCGGAAGCTTACGTACCGAGTTCTGATACCTTTATCGAGAAGGATGCCTCGGTAAACGAACATATTGAGCAAATGCGCCTGTCGGCCACCAAAGCGCTGCTTGAGCGGCGTGACGTGGTGGTGGTGGCCTCGGTTTCTGCGATCTACGGCCTGGGGGATCCTGACCTTTATCTGAAGATGATGCTGCACCTCACCAAAGGGATGATCATCGATCAACGCTCGATTCTGCGGCGGCTGGCGGAATTGCAATATACCCGTAATGATCAGGCTTTCCAGCGAGCCACCTTCCGGGTGCGTGGGGAAGTGATTGATATATTCCCTGCGGAATCCGATGAGCTGGCGTTGCGGGTGGAGTTGTTCGATGACGAGGTCGAACGTCTGTCACTGTTTGACCCGCTCACCGGTCAGGTTGAACAAACCGTACCCCGTTTCACCATCTACCCCAAATCTCACTATGTTACCCCCCGGGAACGCATTGTGCAGGCCATGGAGGAGATCAAACTGGAATTAGCACAGCGGCGCAAGGTGTTGCTGGCGAATAACAAACTGCTGGAAGAGCAGCGTTTATCGCAACGTACCCAGTTTGATTTGGAGATGATGAACGAATTGGGCTATTGCTCGGGTATTGAAAACTATTCACGTTATCTCTCTGGGCGGGGAGAAGGAGATCCTCCTCCCACGCTGTTCGACTACCTACCCGCGGACGGTTTACTGGTGGTGGACGAATCTCACGTCACCATTCCGCAAATTGGCGGCATGTACAAAGGCGATCGCTCACGCAAAGAGACTTTGGTGGAATATGGTTTTCGTTTGCCTTCAGCACTGGATAACCGGCCACTTCGTTTCGAAGAGTTTGAAGCGCTGGCACCACAGACAATCTATGTTTCTGCGACCCCGGGTAAATATGAGCTGGAAAAATCCGGCGGTGACATTATCGATCAAGTGGTGCGCCCAACCGGGTTGCTCGATCCCGTGGTGGAAGTTCGCCCGGTTACGACTCAGGTTGACGATCTGCTTTCAGAAATTCGTCTGCGTGCTGCTGTCAATGAACGGGTGCTGGTCACCACACTCACCAAGCGGATGGCGGAAGATTTAACTGACTATCTTGAAGAGCATGGTGAGCGCGTACGTTACCTGCATTCGGATATTGATACAGTGGAACGTGTAGAAATTATTCGTGATTTGCGTTTGGGGGAGTTTGATGTGCTGGTGGGCATCAACCTGCTGAGGGAAGGGCTGGACATGCCCGAAGTGTCATTGGTGGCGATCCTGGATGCGGATAAAGAAGGGTTCCTGCGTTCTGAACGTTCTTTGATTCAGACCATCGGCCGTGCGGCACGTAATCTTAATGGTAAGGCGATCCTTTACGGTGACAGAATAACCGACTCCATGGCGAAAGCGATTGGCGAAACAGAGCGTCGGCGCGTCAAACAGCAAGCCCACAACCAAGCCAATGGCATTGTGCCAACCGGGTTGAACAAAAAAATTGGCGATATTTTACAGTTGGGGCAGCCCAGTACACGGGGCAAGCACAAAGGGAAAAACAAGGCGGCAGAGAGCAGTGCGCAATATCAACATCTCACACCAAAAGCGTTGGAACAACAAATCCAGGTGCTGGAAGCCCGCATGTATACCCATGCACAGAACCTAGAGTTCGAACAGGCTGCCGCACTGCGTGATGAAATTCACCAGTTGCGCGCGCAGTTTATTGCGCTGTCGTGATTTTGCTTGCCAGCTTGACGCCGGTAGCAGGTAGCAGTTAGCCCTGCTACCGGGAGATTAACGGCGAGCCGCCAGTTGCACTAAAACCTGATCCAGCGCCTGGCGCAGTAATTGGCGATCATGGCGGTAAGGGATATCGCTGGCTTCCAGAGGCTGCTTGATGACAATGCGGTCTTGAACCTGGTCGGTATTCACTGCTGGGCCAACCACCACCGCGTCAATCATTTTACGGCCAATTTTCTCTTCCATCAGTGCCAGTTTATCTTGCAGTTTCAGGGCAGCGGCAGCCACACTGAGTTCCCGCCCCAGATTACCGATGTAAACCATATTGGCACTACTGCGCCGTAAGGCTTGTGTCAGTTCATCAAGCAGCAATAGCGGCATCAGGCTGGTGAGAAAACTACCGGGGCCAATCAGGATCAAATCTGCTTGCGCGATGGCTTCTACCGCTTCGCGTGTGGCATGTACCGGGGGGGAGAGCAGTAACTCTTGTGGCATCTGAGTCAGTTGGTCAATATTGACTTCACCATACACTGGGTGGCCTTCATGGTCATTGGCCATGAGATCTACCGGTTGCTCTGACATGGGGATTAACGCGGCATCCACCCTTAACAGGTTGCGCACCAGATTAATCGCCTCCAATGGACGCACGCTAAGGTGATCGAGGGATTTTAGCATCAAATTCCCTAGGTTATGACCAGCCAATTCGCCATTACCACTGAAACGATACTCAAACATGGCTGACGCGATACTCGGCTCGGTAATCAGTTGATTGAGGCAGTTACGCGTATCTCCCCAGGCAATCCCCCCTTCAGAACGACGGATACGACCAGTGGACCCGCCATTATCCGTGGTGGTGACGATACCGGTTAAGCGGGAGCCTAATGACGACAACGCTGACATGACACGGCCAAGACCATGACCACCACCGAGTGCCACGACTCTGTCAAGATCAGCGAGGGTACGGTTACGCATAAAACTCCTTAGCTCTGGGGAGAGAAACAACCTGCATAGGGTAGCGGATTTGGCTGCAAAACACGATCTAGAGTGCGATTTGCGTGATTCCGGTCAATTCATCCTGCTAACAACCGGTTATGATGATTATCAGTGTTTGGGAAGCTAAAAAAGCGTTGTGTAAACAGCTATATATCGAAATTACTCATTGGTATCACCGCTGTTTAGCGCTAGAATCCTGAAAAAACCACGGTTTCGTTCCAGTTATTTTTGCAGTTAATGGAAGGGAACTCAAACTCCTAGCCTTGCTACCTAAGTTGTTTTACACGCAATAAGGTATCTTGGCCGTGGCGATGTCAGCCACCAGGGTGCAGAGTGGAAACGCTCGCATCTCCCGTATTTGGAAGGTGTTATGGTACCGCAACTTATAGATGCTTTTGAGCGCAAATTTTACTATTTGCGTCTGTCGATCACCGATGTATGCAACTTTCGTTGCACTTACTGCTTGCCCGAGGGTTATAAACCCAGTGGTAGCCCAAAAACATTCCTTTCTTTAGATGAGATCCGCCGTGTCAGCCGTGTATTCGCTGAGTTGGGGACTGAAAAAGTCCGCCTGACAGGGGGCGAACCCTCTTTACGCCGTGATTTTACCGAGATCATCGCCGCTGTGCGTGAAAACCCGGCAATTCGCACCTTGGCGGTAACTACCAATGGTTACCGTTTGGCGCGTGATGTGGCGAGTTGGCGTGATGCCGGCCTCACGGCAATTAATGTCAGTGTTGATAGCCTTGACCCGCGTCAGTTCCAGGCAATTACCGGTCAGGACAAGTTTCGCCAGGTGATGGATGGCATTGATGCCGCCTTTGCAGCGGGTTACCAGCGGGTAAAAGTGAATACCGTGCTGATGCGCGATATTAATCACCAAAAGTTGGCCAGTTTCCTTGCTTGGATCAAAGATCGGCCGATCCAACTGCGGTTTATTGAATTAATGGAAACCGGCGAAGGTAGCCAGTTGTTCCGCCAGCGCCATATTTCCGGCGCTATCATCCGCCAGCAACTGCAGCAACAGGGATGGCAGCAACAGCCAAGGGGCACTCATGATGGCCCAGCTCAGGTCTTTAGCCATCCCGATTATCAGGGTGAAATTGGCTTGATCATGCCCTATGAAAAAGATTTCTGTACTACCTGTAACCGCCTGCGGGTTTCAGCCATTGGCAATCTGCATTTGTGCTTATTTGGTGAACAAGGTATCCCGCTGCGTGATTTGTTGGCCGATGACAGCCAACTGACTCAGTTGAAAATGCGCATTCACAGTGGTTTGCAAGCCAAAAAACAGAGTCACTTCCTGCATCAGGGTAACAGCGGTATCACACCGAATTTATCGTTTATTGGCGGTTGAACGCCACCTAAGCTCAAGTTGATTTAACATGCAGCGTATTTACGTCAGGGGAGCAAACTCGCCATGAGCCAGGTCAGTAGTGAATTCATTCCGGCAAACATTGCCATTCTCACCGTTACCGACCGCCGCACTGAAGCGGAAGATACCTCCGGTCAATATCTACAGGAAGCCGCAGAACAGGCGGGGCATCACGTGGTAACGCGTGCCTTGGTGAAAGACAATATCTACCAGATCCGTGCGCTGGTGAGTGTGTGGATTGCCAGCGACGAAGTGCAGGTGGTGTTGATCAATGGCGGCACCGGCTTTACGGGGGGCGACAATACCCCCGAGGCGTTAGTGCCCCTGTTTGATCGCCAGGTAGAAGGGTTTGGCGAACTGTTCCGCGCGCTCTCATTTGAAGAGATTGGCACGGCGGCGATTCAGTCGCGTGCATTGGCGGGGATGGCCAACAATACGGTAATTTTCGCCATGCCGGGTTCCACTCGTGCCTGCCGTACTGCTTGGCAACGCATCATTGCTGAGCAGTTGGACGCACGCCATCGCCCATGTAATTTTTTACCCCATTTGAAGAAGTAATTTATGACGCAGTTAACACATATTAATGCTGCTGGTGAAGCGCATATGGTGGATGTTTCAGCCAAAGCGGAGACGGTGCGCGAAGCCCGTGCCGAGGCCTATGTTGAAATGCAGGCCGCCACGCTGGCGATGATTGTTGATGGACGCCACCATAAAGGGGACGTATTTGCTACCGCCCGTATTGCCGCCATTCAGGCAGCGAAGCGTACCTGGGAACTGATCCCCCTGTGTCATCCGCTGATGTTGAGTAAGGTCGAGGTCCAGCTTGAGGCCCAGGTGGAGTTTAATCGTGTGCGTATTGAAACCTGCTGCCGTTTGACCGGGAAAACCGGGGTAGAAATGGAAGCGCTGACGGCGGCATCTGTAGCGGCGTTGACTATCTATGATATGTGCAAAGCGGTGCAAAAAGACATGGTGATTGGCCCGGTGCGGTTGCTGACGAAAAGTGGCGGTAAATCCGGTGATTTTAAGGCGGGAGCATGATTAACATTCTGTTTTTTGCTCAGGTCCGGGAACTGGTGGGCACCAGTACGCTGAGTGTACCTGCGCAATACACTACGGTGGAAGACCTGCGTCAGTCGTTATGTGAACGTGGTGAGCGTTGGGCTTTGGCCCTTGAGCCTGGCAAATTATTAACGGCGGTTAATCAGTCGCTGGTGGGCCCGGAACACCCGTTGAAAGCTGGGGATGAAGTGGCTTTCTTCCCGCCGGTTACCGGGGGTTAACAATGGACAATACGCGTATCCGTGTGGGCACTGCACCCTTTAGTGTCGGCGAAGAGTACCCATGGTTGGCCGAGTGTAATGATGATGGTGCCGTTGTCACCTTTACGGGCAAGGTGCGTAATCATAACCTCGGCGATCAGGTGAGCGCTTTGTCGCTGGAACATTACCCTGGCATGACAGAAAAGGCGCTGGGCGAGATTGTGGTTCAAGCTCGTTCTCGCTGGTCATTGCAGCGAGTAACGGTAATCCACCGGGTGGGTGATCTGTTCCCCGGCGATGAAATTGTGTTTGTTGGGGTGAGTGGCGCACACCGCAGTGAAGCGTTTGATGCCGCTGAGTTTATTATGGATTATTTGAAAACGCGTGCACCTTTCTGGAAACGTGAGGCGACCGGGCAGGGGGAGCGCTGGGTAGAAGCCCGTGACTCCGATCAACAGGCTGCTAAGCGCTGGTAATTGAGTGTGCCATAAGCAAAATATACCTGGCTGATGCTGGTTTAGTGTTGCAATTTCTGTGATACGCTTATCAATGACCGGGGATATTCCCCATAACTTTAAAGGTAACCGTCATGGACCGATATCCACGTAATGGTTCAATTGTTGAACGTGCCAACAGTGGCATTCAGGCTTATATGGCGCAAGTCTATGGCTGGATGACCTGTGGTTTGCTGTTAACGGCGTTTGTTGCTTGGTATGCAGCAAGTACGCCAGCAATTATCAGTTTTATCTTTTCAAGTCAGCTCACTTTCTTTGGTCTGGTTATCGCGCAACTCGCGTTGGTGTTTGTTATTTCCGGCATGGTTAATCGCTTGAGTGGGTCCATGGCCACCGGGCTGTTTATGCTCTATTCGGCATTAACCGGGTTAACATTGTCGATGATTCTGTTGCAATATACCGGCGAGTCGATAGCAGTAACGTTTGTAGTCACCGCCGGTATGTTTGGTGCCATGAGCCTATATGGCTATACCACTAAGCGTGATCTGAGCGGTTTGGGCAGCATGCTGTTTATGGGGTTGATCGGCATTATTCTGGCTTCCTTGGTTAATATCTGGCTGAAAAGCCCGGCATTGATGTGGGCGGTCACCTATATTGGCGTGTTGATCTTTGTCGGCCTGACTGCTTATGACACGCAAAAATTGAAAGCGTTGGGTGAACAGTTGAATCCGGATGATAGAGATAACTTCCGTAAGTACTCCATTGTGGGTGCATTAACCCTGTACCTGGATTTTATCAACCTGTTCCTGATGTTATTGCGTATTTTCGGCAATCGCCGCTAATGCTCACCGAAGGCGCTGCGCGCAGCGCCTTATCCTCTTATCTTTCCCGCAGCGTAGATCAGCACTAACCGCATAATTCCCGTTGTTACCTTTTTAACCTGTCCTAGGTGTACAGAGGTCAATCGTCAGCATATACTATACCTATGCATATGTTAGGCATCTGCACCTAGATCACGCATTCACTGGCAATAACGCCCATAGGGCAGGAGAGGAAAATGCGAACAGTATCTGTATTTAGAAATGGTAATAACCGAGCTATTCGTCTTCCCCGCGATCTGGATTTTGAAGGCGTTAACGAGTTGGAGATTATCCGTGAAGGGGACGCTATTATCTTACGACCAGTCAGACCGACCTGGAGTTCGTTGTCGCAGGAAGAAACTGCCGACTCAGACTTTATGGCGGAGCGTGAGGATATTATCAGTGACGAAGGACGCACTGTGTTATGAGTAGAACCTACATGTTGGATACCAACATTTGCTCTTTTATCATGCGCGAGCAACCGAAGTTACTTTTGCAACGTCTTGAACAGACGGTGCTGCGGCGTCACCGCATTGTGGTATCGGCCATTACCTATGCTGAAATGCGCTTTGGCGCTATCGGCAAAAAAGCGTCTCCTCGTCATATAAAACTGGTTGATGCCTTTTGTGCCCGCCTTGATGCGGTGCTGCCGTGGGACCAGGCTGCCGTTGATGCCACCACGGAGGTCAAGACCGTATTGGCAGCAGCGGGAAAGCCGATTGGGCCCAATGACACGGCGATTGCCGGACATGCATTGGCCGTGGAGGCTATCCTGGTGACCAATAATAAGCGTGAATTTGAGCGAGTTCCGGGGCTGACTATTGAAGACTGGAGCCAGCATTAACCCCTGTTATTCCCTTCATGCTTTAAATCTTGTTGCGCTTGTCGCTAATGCTCCTGTGTTACGTAATTTTGCGCCGGAATAGGGCGTAGGCACCACTGCCAGTGGTGGCGGTGATCACCAAAAGTGGCCATAAGCTATGCCAGATAATGGAAAAGCTGGCATCTTTCAGATAGATCTGTTTGGTGATGTCGGTGAAGTGCCGGATAGGGTTTACCCAGGTGAAATGTTGCAGCCAAATGGGCATATTCTCCACCGGCGAGACATAACCGGAAAGCAGTATGGCTGGCATCATAAAGACAAACACTCCGATAAATGCCTGCTGTTGTGTGGCACACAGTGAAGAAATCAGCAGCCCGAACCCCACCAGTGAAAGCCCGTAAACCAGCATAGTGGCGTAAAACAGCAGTAGTGAACCAGCGAACGGGATTTGGTAGGCAAAGATCCCAATAAGCAGCACGATAGAAGCCTGGAAGGTGGCCACAACTAGTGCGGGTACTGCTTTGCCGATAAAAATCTGCCAAGTGGTTAATGGGGAAACCAGCAACTGCTCCAATGTACCTTGCTCACGTTCACGCGCCACTGACAGTGAAGTAACGATCATCACGCCAATGGTGGTGATCATGGCGATTAATGAAGGTACCACGAACCATTTGTAATCCAGATTCGGGTTGTACCAGTTACGCACCACCAATTCGCTGTTATTGGGTTTGAGCTGTGAACCGAGCAATTCATTCTGATAATTTTGCACAATCTGCTGCACATAGTTAGCAGCAATTTGCGCACTGTTAGAGTTACGCCCATCCAGGATCAACTGCAGTGATGCTGAATGGCCATTGGCGATGTTGCGCGAGAAATCCGCAGGAAAACGCACCAGCAACAGCGCCTGTTGGTTGTCGATGGTAGTTCTGATCTGCTGAGGATTACGTAGCAACAAAACCTGAGAAAAGGCTTGGGTTTTGGCTAAGCGCTGAGTCAGTTCAATGGAGTGAGGGCCACTGTCTTCACTGTAGACGGCGATAGTGGCATTAGTCACTTCCAGCGTGGCGGCGAAGGGGAATAACAACACCTGCAGCAGCACGGGCATCACCAGAATGGCCCGTGTTTGCGGGTCGCGTAGCAGTGATTGCATTTCTTTGACGATCAACGTCCACAGACGGTGAAACATAGCTCTCATTCTCCTTAATCTAACCGCCGCCGGGTTTTCCAGGCTGTCAGGCCGATAAACACCGTGGCAGAGGCGATCAAAAACAGCAGATTAATCATCAATACCGTGGTGATATTGCCTGCCAGGAACAGCGTTTGCAGTGTGCTGACAAAGTAACGAGCAGGAATGATGTAGGTCACCATGCGCACTACCGCAGGCATACTGTCGATCTCGAAAATAAAGCCGGAGAGCATAATCGAAGGTAGAAAAGCGGCATTCAAGGCCACCATGGCGGCATTAAACTGGTTACGGGTAATGGTGGAGATTAATAACCCCATGCCGAGCGTGCTGGCCAGAAACAGGCTGCTGATCAGGAACAACATCAGCAGTGACCCGCGGAATGGTACCCCCAGCACAAACACCGCCACCACCATGCACAGCACCATGGCCCCCATCCCCAGAAAATAGTAAGGAACTAGTTTGGAGAGTAGCAATTCACTGCGCGTCACCTGAGTTGAAAGCAACGCTTCCATGGTGCCGCGTTCCCATTCGCGGGCAATGACCAGTGAAGTCAGAATCGCCCCGATCACCGTCATAATAATGGTAATGGCGCCGGGAATAATAAAGTGCTGGCTAATGGCCGCCGGATTAAACCAGAAACGCATCTGAATATCGATCAGCGGCTGGGTAGTCTGCCCTTGGTCACTGGCGCGTTGCTGCTGCCAGATTTGCCAGACCCCCTGGGTATATCCTTGTACAAAGTTGGCCGTATTGGGTTCACTACCATCAGTAATCACTTGTAGCGGCGCTGGGTCGGTGGGGCGTGCCAGATGCTCGGCAAAATCGTTGGGGATCACCACTAGGCCACGGATAGTGCCCGCCTGCATCATTTGAATTAACTGTTGTCGGTTATCGCTGATCGTCGGTTGAATATAGGGTGACCCGGCAAAAGCATTCGCCAGATCACGGGCATCAGCACTTTGTTGTTCCATCAGGATCCCCAGCCGTAATTTGCTGGAATCCAGGTTGATACCATAGCCAAAGATAAATAACAGCATCAAGGGAATAACAACGGCAATCAGCCCGCTACTGGGATCGCGCAATATTTGCCGGGTTTCTTTGAGGCACAGGGCCCGCAAGCGTCGCCAGGAAAAAGCGCTTTGATTATTCATGCGGTTGCCTCCTGATCATAATCTTGCACCAGGGTGATGAACGTCTGTTCCATTGAGGGGTTGGGGTTATCAGTGCTGGCGACCTGCTGTTTTAGAGCGTCAGGTGTGCCAGCGGCGATAATTTTGCCGTGATAGACCAACCCAATGCGGTCACAGTATTCAGCCTCATCCATAAAGTGGGTGGTGACCATCACGGTGACGCCTTTATCCACCATGCCATTAATATGCAGCCAAAATTCACGCCGGGTCAGTGGATCAACACCCGAGGTGGGTTCATCAAGAAATAGAATATCCGGTTCGTGCATTAAGGCGCAGGCCAAGGCCAGGCGCTGTTTAAAACCCAGGGGTAATGAATCAGGTGTTTGTTTGAGGATCGGACCAAAATTGAATGCTGCCGACATGGCGTTGATTTTATCCCGCTGTTGCTGGCCACTCAGCCCGTAGACACCGGAGAAAAACTTCAGGTTTTGTGCCACGGTGAGGTTACCGTACAGCGAAAATTTTTGTGCCATATAACCGAGATGCTGCCGCGCCTTACCTGAGCTGGTTTTCAAATCCAGACCTAGCACCAGGGCTTTACCTGAGCTGGGGACCAGCAAGCCACACATCATTTTAAAGGTGGTGGATTTACCTGCGCCGTTAGGGCCGAGCAGACCAAATATTTCACCACGCTTTACTTTAAAATTTACCTGGTCGGTGGCGATGAAGTCACCAAATTTTTTGGTCAGCTCCTGCGCTTCAATCACTGTTTCTGAATGGTTACCCGCCACTGTAGGCATGATCTCAGCCAATGCGGATTGACTGTTTGGGCCGCCACCCAGCAGATCGATAAATGCATCTTCAAAGCGGGGTTCGGTTTCATATAATTCTGCGTTGGGGATCGCCAATGCTTGTAAAATAGGCTGGTGCTGCTGCCCAGGTTTAACGATAAGCCGCAGATACTTCCCCTGGATCACCCCATCGCTGACAGCGGGTAAACAGACGGCCCGTTGCAATAGGGCGCGGTGGCTGCCAGTTGGGGCGGCAATTAATATTGTGCGCCCGGCCATACGCTGGGTCAGTTCTTGTGGGGCGCCACTGAACAGCAGTTTCCCTTGGTTCATCAACAATACGTCTCGGCACTGTTCGGCTTCATCCAGGTAAGAGGTGCTCCAGAGGATCAACATGCCGTCGTTGGCCAACTCATGCACCATACGCCACAATTCACGGCGAGAAATCGGGTCAACACCCACGCCCGGTTCATCCAGCAGCAACACCTGCGGTTGCCCCACCAGGGTACAGGCTAACCCCAGCTTCTGTTTCATCCCGCCGGAAAGTTTGCCCGCCAACCGCTCGGTAAAGTGGGTCAAATCAGTAAATGTCAGCAACTGGTCAAAAGTTTGTTTGCGCAAAGTACCAGTGACGCCCCGCAGGTCAGCGTAGAGTGTCAGGTTTTCCATCACACTCAGATCCTCATACAAGCCAAATTTCTGCGGCATATAACCGAGAATGGCATGTAACTGACGATCTTGAGTAATAGGGTCCAGCCCGGCAACGGTCAGTTTACCGCTGCTGGGTTTTAGCAAGCCCGCCAGCATCCGCAGCAGGGTGGTTTTACCCGCACCGTCCGGGCCAACCAATCCAGTGACTGAACCACTGCGCAAAGTGGCTGTCAGGCTGGCTACTGCTGGTTTTTCCAATGACGGGAAGCGTTTTTCCACCCCTTCCAGTTCAATTGTCTGTCCCTGTGTCATCACGCTTCCTTACGGTTGTGAAAAACGCACGGTAACTGGCATCCCTTGGCGCAATGCCTCATCGGCATCGGTAATGATGATCCGTAGGCGATACACCAGATCAGTGCGCAGATCCGCTGTTTCTACGCTTTTAGGGGTAAATTCTGCCGTAGGGGAAACAAAGCCGATTTTGCCGTGATAAGGTTTGCTGGGTTGGCCGTCGGTATAAACCCAGACTTCACTGCCCGGAACGGCTTTGCCCAGGCTGGTTTCATTGATATAGGCACGTACCCATACCGGGTGCGTTAGCGATAACGTCAATACGGTGCTCCCGGCATTGAGCATGGTGCCCGGCTCTACCGCCCGCGTCATCACAGTACCGGCTGAGGAGGATAGCAGGGTAGTATCCTGTAGATTCAACTGAGCCTGCGCTAAAGCTGCTTCGGCTTGAGCCAGGTTGGCTTTGGCCTCATCAATCTGTTGTGGGCGATTACCCTTGAGATATTGCGCCAGTTTATCTTTTGCTGCTTGCAGATTGGCTTGTGCCTGATTACGTGAGGTGCGTGCATCTTCCAGTGCATCGGCCGAGGTGGCCTTTTTCGCCCATAATCCCTGTTGCCGTTGGTAGAAACTGTCGGCATAGCTAAAGGCGGCGAGCAACTGGGCAACTTGCGAACGGACCTGGGCTATTTCTTCATCACGGTAGCCCGCTTGCAACAACGCCAGGTTAGCACTGGCACTGTCCACATTCGCCTGTGCCTGCTGCAAGGCATTGCGATAAGGGGCATCATCCAACTTGCCCAGTAATTGCCCTGGCTGTACCGGGTCCCCTTCATCCACTGCCAGCGTAGCTAACCGCCCGTTAACGCGGAAACCCAGGTTAACGGTGCGAATATCGACATTGCCATACAGCGTCAGCGGTTTTGCTTGCTGCTGTTGGTAATACCAGAATCCATAGGCTGCAGCGGCAATCAAAATCACTGCCGCCCCG
Organism: Serratia sp. HNCC26DJ244; assembly: GCF_057180565.1. Taxonomy (NCBI): domain Bacteria; kingdom Pseudomonadati; phylum Pseudomonadota; class Gammaproteobacteria; order Enterobacterales; family Yersiniaceae; genus Serratia; species Serratia sp. HNCC26DJ244. The sequence continues at coordinate 69,635 of NZ_JBXUGO010000019.1, forward strand.
AGGATAGTCATTCTCTTCTTATTCATAATACGCCCTGCCAGAGTGTTTATGTTGTGACGTGTAACAGCGGGTCTGTACCGTAACGCTGGTACAACCCATCCACCAGGATCTCAATATGCTCGGCCAGCATAACGTCTATCTGTGTTGCCTCTTCTGCACCTATCTGTTGCCAATTTGCCTGGCGTAGCAGGGTTTCCCTAGCGACCCGAAACACCAGCACCTCGCCAATCAAGGCATGGGTATGCAGCACTATTTTTGTCGAGTGCGGATCAAGACCGGTACAGCCAGCTAACAGGCGGCACAAGGTATGGTGTAGTGGTGCGATCACCTGTTGGTGGATCAGTGGATAGGCCTCGGTAGGGGACAACTGCTCATAAGACATAATTTTGCTGATATTGAGGGTTTGTGGTTGCGTCATCAGTGTACTGAAAGCCAGTAACCCCACTTTGAGATGATACAGATGATGTTCCGGTTGGCGTTGTTCTGGGGGGAGCAACCAGAAGCGCTCTACGTCTTCCGTTTGTTGGCGAAAGTTTTGTTGAATAAAGTCGGCAATCCATTGGGCGACGGCGAGGTATAACCCTTCTTTGGAATTGAAGTAATAGGTGATTGCGGCGATGTTTTGCCCAGCTCGCAGGGCAATTTCCCGTGTCGTTGCACCCGAGAGGCCATACTCGCCAAACACTTCAATCGCGGCGTTGATCAACTGCTGGCGCGCCTGTTCACCACGGGGCGAGTTGCTTGAGGGGGGATTTTTTATTGATGACATCAGCGTACCGGTCAAAGTTAATCAATCATATGATTAACTTTATGCTTAAAGAGATAGCCTGTAAATAGGTGGGATAATTATTGTTACGCAACCGGACGTTGCTACGGTAACAGGCAATTTGTTAGGTAAAATTATTTTTCTTGCAGGATATCTGTTACACTGCGTCGCTTGGTGCACTGCAGTTTGTGCCAATTCCTCGAGGTCATGCTGAAAATAGGCTGCACAACATGCGTGCGCACTTCCTTATGCCCCGTCTGATTAATCCTCCCTGGAAACTGCACCGAACTTTAGTTTAGGTTAGGGGGGATCTGGAGTTTTTCTCTACTATGTCATTTGAAACACTCGGCTTAAGTGCTGAAATTTTGCGCGCTGTTGAAGAGCAGGGCTACCGTGAACCTACCCCTATTCAACGCCAGGCTATCCCGGTGGTATTACAAGGCCGTGATCTGATGGCTAGCGCCCAGACCGGTACCGGTAAGACTGCGGGTTTTACCCTGCCGTTATTACAGTTACTCAGCAGCCATGATCATCCGGCTAAAGGCCGCCGCCCGGTACGGGCGCTGATCCTGACGCCAACCCGTGAGCTGGCCGCTCAGATTGGCGAGAATGTTGAATCATACAGCAAACATTTACGCCTGCGTTCGCTGGTGGTATTTGGTGGGGTGAGCATCAACCCGCAGATGATGAAACTGCGTGGTGGTGTCGACATTCTGGTGGCAACACCGGGCCGCCTGCTGGATCTGGAGCACCAGAACGCGGTTGACCTGTCTAAAATTGAAATTCTGGTGCTGGATGAAGCTGACCGCATGCTGGATATGGGCTTTATCCATGATATCCGCCGTGTCTTGGCCAAGCTGCCAGTCAAGCGCCAGAATCTGCTCTTTTCTGCCACCTTCTCTGACGAGATTAAGGCACTGGCCAGCAAATTGTTGCACAACCCGGCCTCTGTTGAAGTGGCACGCCGTAATACCGCTTCTGAGCAGATTGAACAAAGCGTTCACTTTGTCGATAAGAAGCGCAAGCGGGAACTGCTCTCCCAGATGATTGGCGAAGGTGACTGGAAACAGGTATTGGTATTTAACCGTACCAAACATGGTGCCAACCATCTGGCTGAACAATTGAATAAAGATGGTATCACCGCAGCGGCGATTCATGGCAACAAAAGCCAAGGTGCTCGCACCCGAGCACTGGCAGATTTTAAAGCGGGTAAGATTCGCGTGTTGGTGGCCACTGATATTGCTGCCCGTGGCTTGGATATCGATCAGTTGCCTCATGTGGTGAACTACGAACTGCCTAACGTACCGGAAGATTATGTACACCGTATTGGCCGTACTGGGCGAGCGGAACGCACGGGTGAGGCTATCTCACTGGTCTGTGTGGATGAACACAAACTTTTGCGTGATATTGAACGCTTGCTGAAGCGTGAAATTCCACGTATTGCGTTGCCGGGCTATGAAGTAGACCCTAGCATCAAAGCTGAGCCGATCATCAATGGTCGTCAGGCCAGAGGCGGCGGTGCACCACGCGGTCATAATGGTACTCCACGCAGTTCTGGTGGTGCTCAGCGTAGTGGTGCTGGGCAACGTGAAAATCGTGGTGGTCAAGGTCGCCCACAAGGTGAAGGTAAACCGCGTTCAGGTGCTCCTATGCGCCGCTCTGGTAATCGCAAACCTACAGAATGATAACCGTTTTCAAGCTGCAGCCAACACCGCTGCAGCTTGATGACAGGTTTACACTTGCCTGCTCAGCCTTCTTCCCCGTATTATTGCGCCTCTTTTAAAGCAGGGGATGGTATGCGCGTTTTATTGGCTCCGATGGAAGGAGTACTCGACTCTCTGGTACGGGAATTACTCACCGAGGTGAACGATTACGACCTCTGTATCACCGAATTTTTGCGGGTGGTCGATCAACGTCTACCGGCTAAAGTCTTCTATCGCTTATGCCCAGAACTGTATCATGCCAGCCACACCGCATCAGGCACGCCGGTGCGCGTACAACTGCTTGGTCAATACCCTGAGTGGTTGGCGGAAAATGCCGCTCTAGCGGTTGAGTTAGGCTCTTATGGTATTGATTTAAATTGTGGTTGCCCCTCCAGACATGTCAATGGCAGCGGCGGCGGTGCCACCTTGCTTAAAGATCCTGAACTGATTTATCAAGGGGCTAAAGCCATCCGGGCAGCGGTACCTGTGGAACTGCCCGTCACGGTAAAAGTACGTTTAGGCTGGGATTCAGACGCTCATTGCTTTGAAATCGCTGACGCGGTGCAACAAGCGGGTGCTGACGAAATTACCGTACATGGCCGCACCAAGGAAGATGGCTATAAAGCCGAGCGTATCAACTGGCAGAAGATTGGCGAGATCCGCCAGCGTCTGACGATTCCGGTGATTGCCAACGGCGAAATTTGGGATCACCAAAGTGCCCAGGCATGTCGGCAAGCCAGTGGATGTGATGCGCTGATGGTAGGGCGCGGGGCGCTGAATATTCCCAACCTAAGCCGGGTGATTAAATATAATCATCCCCCGATGCCTTGGCCGCAGGTCACACAGTTACTGCAAAAATATCTGGCGCTGGAAAATCCGGGTAGCCATGGCTTGTACCATGTAGCACGGATCAAGCAGTGGGTGAATTATCTGCGCAAGGAATATCAGGAAGCCAGCGAACTGTTTACCGAAATACGCACACTGAAAAATGCTCAGGATATTGCACGAGCGATTTGCCATTAATGCAGTGTGGTGGCAAATTGGTTATGTTGTTTTTGCTGCTTTATTTTATCTTGCCGTCTCTTTGTCCATGCGAATGATTGTATCGATCAACCGACCCGGATAAATGTTCTCAAGGGCGTTAGCGCAACACAGTAGGGTATGCGCTTATTTCAGTGCTAAGACTTGATTAGGGAAAATCATATGGTCAATGAAACAGTATTATCCGTATTGAGTATTACTGGTGCCATCATGTTGGGGGCGATGAGTCCAGGGCAAAGCTTTATTCTGGTGGCGCGCACAGCGGTGGCATCTTCACGTGGTGATGCAATGGCTGTAGCGTTGGGGATGGGGATTGGCTGCTTTATCTTCTCGTTGATCGCGCTATTGGGATTACAGTCACTGCTATTAATGTTGCCCTGGCTCTATACCACGTTGAAAATGTTGGGTGGGGCTTACCTGATCTATCTGGCTTACCGGATATTACGTGGGGCATACCAGCCATTACAGATTGAAATGACCGGCGGCCAACAGCTAGGGTTCTATCGCGCTTTTATCACTGGGTTGCTGACCCAACTGGGCAATCCGAATACCGCGATTGTATTTGGTAGTGTTTTTGCTGCTCTGCTCAGTCAAAACATACCGCTGGTGTTATATATCGTACTACCTTTGATTGCTTTCACGGTTGATTTGCTATGGTACGCATTTGTGGCCTTGGTGCTCTCATCTCCGGGACCGCGTCGTATTTATCTGCGCTTTAAAGCCGGGTTTGATTATCTGGGAGGCACTGTTTTGGCGCTGTTGGGGCTAAAACTGATGTTTAATAAATAGGCCTCAACGCTGGTGGCGTCGGCGCCACCAGTGACGGATCCCCAGAAAGACAACCAGTAGCAACGCGCACAATAACAGACTGTACAGTTTATTATCGGTATCACCGAGAAAACGGTTGATCGCCTGGCCACCAAAATAGCCGATAAACACAAAAATATGTGCCCAGAGTATTGCTCCCAGAATATTGAGCGGGACGAAAAGTGCAGGGGGCAGTTTACTGGCACCAATCAGCACCGGGCCGATAATACGAAAACCATACATAAAACGGACACCAATCACGAATAGGATCGGGTGACTGGCAATCAGTTTTTGGGCTCGTTCAATATGTGCTTGTTGGTTCTTCATGCGTGCAATCACCCGACCGCCAAAGTGGCGTCCGGCAAAATAGAGTAACTGATCGCCCAAGGAGCCACCAATCGCTACCACGGCAATCACCAGCGGCAGGTGTAACAACCCGTTGTGTGCCGCCATACCACCTAACATGGTGATGGTTTCCCCTTCGAGTAGGCAGCCAATCAGCAGTGCCCAGTAACCATATTGTGTAATGTATTGGGCTAAATCAGCCATATTTGTTCCTTACCGTCGCTCTTATCAGGCCATCAGCCCTGTCACTTTTGCGTGGTCAGGCTACAGAGCCGTTTATCTGCGGCTTTTACGTCTTATACCATGACAGAATTTGTCACAAATAGTAGCTCACAATCACAGTGCTAATTCAATGATCTGCATTTATAATTTAGAGCAATAAGTTGGTGGCGATTTTAATTAAAGAGAAATACCTGTGAAAATCCGAGTGTTGATTCTAGTTCTGCTTGCTTGGCAGATGGGAGCCGGTTTAGTGCCGCGAGCACTGGCCAGTGAGAAGGCTCGTGCATCACACGCGACCCAGCCGGAGTTGGCTTCTGGTAGTGCCATGGTGCTGGATTTGCAAACCCATAACGTGATTTATGCCCGTAACCCCGATAAAGTGGTGCCGATTGCCTCGATCACCAAGTTGATGACGGCAATGGTGACCCTGGATGCCCATTTACCCCTTAATGAAATGCTGTCAGTGGATATCAGCCAAACACCGGAAATGAAAGGGGTGCATTCCCGTGTGCGCTTAAATAGCCAGATAAGCCGTAAAGAGATGTTGCTGCTGACATTGATGTCGTCAGAAAATCGCGCGGCCACCAGTCTGGCACATCACTACCCGGGGGGCTATCAAGCCTTTATCAAAGCGATGAATGCCAAGGCTAAAGCGTTAGGCATGACCAGTACCCGTTATGTCGAGCCGACAGGCTTGTCGATGCATAATGTTTCTACCGCCCGTGATCTGACCAAATTACTGCTGGCGAGTAAAAGATACCCATTGCTTGGTCAGTTGAGTACCACCGCATCTCAGACCGCGACATTTAAAGATCCTGATTACAGCTTACCATTCAGAAATACCAACCATTTAATTTATAATCCCAAATGGAATATTCAGCTGACTAAGACTGGTTTTACCAATCAGGCTGGGCATTGCTTGGTTATGCGGACCATGATCGGTAACCGCTCAGTTTCATTAGTGGTGTTGGATGCCTTTGGTAAATATACCCACTTTGCTGATGCCAACCGTTTACGCACCTGGATTGAAACCGGAAAAGTTACCCCTATCCCGCCAGCGGCCCGTGATTATCGACGCCAAAAAGATGCTAATTTGGCCAAGAACAGTGAAACGGAATAGGGCTTGATATAGCCAAAATCATTCAAGCTGAGAGCTTGCCTGTTGCTCTACAATCTCACCTCGATAGATTGCGATAGATGCCGATACCGATAGCGTCGCTGGTTTATAGCGGGTTAATGAAGTTATCGTTTTTGTACTATCTTGTTAAACCGGCGTTGTGTTAGCGTGATAGCTATTGGCGAGTGTAATGATGGACTGATGTATAAGGCGGTCGCAATGGATACGATCAAAAATATCTTGGTGAAAGAAATCGAGCAGATTAACCAGCGTGAGAGACGTGACGGCAAGCCACGTTTTAACAGTGAGTTTGTTCGTAACCACCGCTATCTGTGTTTTGCGATGTTGGCTGGCTATTTGGCTGTGGTTGCCGTTATGTACCCGGTGCCTTACTTGGGGTTGCTGGCGTTTTTTGGCTTCACGGCTTTTGTGCTGATGATGTTTATCATGTTGTTGTTTGAGATTAAGCCGGTTTACCGTTTTGAAGATATTGGTGTGTTGGATTTACGTGTCTGCTACAACGGGGAGTGGTACTTTACCCGCGCGTTGTCGCCGCAGGCCGTGCAGGAACTGCTTAATGAACCTGCTGTCAGCATGGCATTAAAAGCGCAGATGCAGGAAATTATCGCTAATAAGGGCGAGATCGATTTTTATGATGTCTACGTTCTCGCGTATCCAAACAGGTCGGATAATCTGCCCGTAACGCTGTCCGTAGCGAATTGAAAGGATCGCGTCCGAGTGGATGTTGATTATAATTGCCCTATACACAAAATAATTCGACTTGCTTGTAGGCGGCAAGTGATGGAATCCCTAGGAGCATAGCCCACTATGTGACTAGGGTGACAGTGCGCAGCCAACACCCAAGCAGTTTGAAGTATGAAGAGTATAAATGGGTTAGCTTGAGGGTATTACGATGAGTGATGATATTTTTGATTTTGATATTGATGCCGAATTAGCGAAAGCTGAACAGAAAGCGGCGCAAAAAGAGAGAGAAGTCCCCGAAATCCTTGAGGATGAGGCGGATTGTGAGGGTTGCAAAATCTGATCGTGATACCAATAAAAAAACCGCTGCGGCGGTTTTTTTATTGCCTATCAGAAGGTGAGGCGATCTCTTCCGCATCGATTAGTGTGGGCGGAGTACCACAATACCGGGGGTATGGCTGACATAGCTGGCAAAAGGAGAGTCCATCACCTTCATGCTCTCTTTGCTTGAGGAGGCATGGCGCAGAACCGGCCCGTGTTGGGTGATAATAAAGAACCCGGTATGGGTGACATCCAGCCCCGGTAGTTTGCTATAGATACCGATATAGTCGCCCGTTTGTAGCTGGGTAATGACATTATCGTCAACAAACTCGCTGGGAATATAGCTAATAGGGCGTTCAACGGTTGGCGCGCCCGGCAGGTAGAGGCTGCCATCCGCTTTGCGGTTAAGGTGTTTACTGACCGTCACCGCATGTGGGCTGAGCTGCGCGGTGATATCGCTAGCCAATATATGCTCGGACTGTGCCCAGTCAGTAAAGAAGTGTTTGCGATGCTGGAAATCGATACGCCCGTTGATATAGCGTGTCTGGATGACATTTTCCACCAACTCGTTCTCGTTGCTGGCGGTTCTCAGTGCCTGAACGTAATCCAGATAGGTAAAACAATCCAATCCACTGAAATCAATCACCAATTGTTCTGGTGTACTGGCTGAGCCAATTAATTGGTTAGCCACATAAGGCGTATCAAGAAAAGCCTGGGAGAGTAACGCGATCATCTGGCTTTTATCCGCCTGGGGAAGCGCATTATGTAGGGCTAGTAGGGACTGTAGTTTGTTTACGGTATAATTATTCATCGTTATTGCCATCTTCTGGGGTTCTGCTACGGGTGGTTTAGCGGCTCTCGATGGGCTGAGCGGTGGTGTATTGCTACATCCTACTACTGAGGCTAACAACATCGCTAGCGTCAATTTCCCAATTTTTATCTGCACAAATGCACCTTAAATAGCAATGATTCACATTATCATAAAGAGGGTTCGAGGTTCATTCAAGGTGTTCTCTGCCCGCAAGAGGAATGAATCCAGATAACTATGGAATATTTATGGCCACAATGAAAGATGTCGCGCGGCGTGTGCTGCCATCACTTTAACCTCGTCCCGCTTGTAGCGTTGCTGAAAAGGTAGCCGGATTGATTGCTTTTACACAGCAACACGGGGCATTGGCCATGACCGCGATTGGCACCTCACAGGAAGGGGCCGATGTACAAACCATCCGTCAAATTGCGCTGATGAGTAAAATGGCCGGTGCCGACCTGCACCATATCGGCGATACTGGCTATCTTGGTTTGGCATTACCGGAAAATATTTTTGCCTACAGTGTGGCGATCCGTGGGGTACGCCATACTTATACCCGCATGGCCAGATCCATTAACCGCTAATATTCAGCTCAATTTATTCGTAACTAGAGGTCGATATGCCATACGTTAATATTAAAATTACCCGTGAAGGCGCTACTGCCGAGCAGAAACAGCAGTTGATTGCCGGCGTCACCCAGTTACTGGTTGATGTGCTAAATAAAAACCCGAAAACCACCGTGGTAGTGATTGATGAGGTCGACACTGATAACTGGGGAATCGGTGGTGTACCGGTAACGGAGTTACGCAAAAATAGCCAATAGTGATGCGGTACCGGATGATTTTTGCCATCGTGTGGTTATTCAGGGGCAAATCCACGTCAGTGGTGGGTCTGCCCCAGAAACCAAAATAGACTATTTTTTCAGCATTGCCTTGAGGTTGGCGAACGGGTTGTGGGTTGCCACGCCGATGTCTTTCTGGGCATCCTCACCGGCAACCACCGTAGAGCCATACTGGTCGGCTTCGGTGTATTTTGAATGCTCATGATCATGGCAGTACAGGCACAACATTTCCCAGTTGCTGCCATCTTCTGGGTTATTACTGTGGTCATGATCGATGTGATGCACGGTGAGCTCACGCAGGTTGGAATAAACAAACTCCCGTGAACAGCGCCCGCATACCCACGGGAAAAGTTTCAGCGCTTTCTCACGATAACCGACTTCGAGCTTTGCATAGTTTTTAGGAATGTATGCCATGGTATGCCTACGAAATTAGAATAATATCGCGCAGAATAATACCATAAATCTCTGTCGAAATGATGTAGAAGCTATCGCCATAATAGGGGGAACGAAGAATGAGAAAGAACTTAAACGGGTTACTTTTGCCACCGGTGGTGTTGGCGGTTTGCGGAGTAGGAATGTGGATTATTCATTGGTTGTCGGGTGAGGGATGGCAGGGGAACACCTTTATTCTAAGTTTGGCCACGGTGTTGGTTGTGGTTTCCTTTGCCATGATGTTCAGCACCAGTTTGGCTTTTCACCGTGCCAATACCACCATACATCCGCAAAAATTTCAGCAGGTTAATATGCTGATAGTTAACGGCATTTTCCGTTTTAGCCGTAACCCAATCTATCTGGGGCAACTACTATTATTGGCGGCATGGGCCTTGGTTTTGGGGAGTTGGCTGGTCTGGCTCGGGTGGTTGCTGTTTTTTATTTATCTTGACTATGTGCAGGTTCCGCGAGAAGAACGTTTTCTCACCCAGCGCTTTAGCGCAGAGTACCCGGCATATTGCCAGCGGGTCAGGCGCTGGCTTTAAATTGCGGCCCCGATGTGGCAGATCGGGGGGCGGGTAGATTAGTCCTCTTGACGTGCTTGTAACTGCCGCTGATGTTCATCGCTGGCGGCTTGAATCTCTTCCAGCACGGAACCGACATCAGCGCGTTTATTGCTTTCACTGAATTTGCCTGTCAGCACACTGGCTGGTGTCAGGTTACCTTCCTGATAGAGCGCCCAAATCTCTTTGGCGTACTGGGTTCCAAGCAGTTGTGGCGCATACTGACCATAATATTGCGTCATGTTGTTGATATCACGGGCGAACATGCTTTGGGCATGGTTGTTGGCTGCGGCATCGACCACCTGCGGTAGATCGATGATAACCGGCCCGTCTTTATCCATTAATACGTTGAATTCGGATAAATCCCCGTGCACCAAACCGGCACAAAGCATCCGTACTGCGTAGTTCATCATTAAAGCATGGTCATGCAGTGCCTGCTCAGGTGTCAGCGTAACATCACTGAGACGCGGTGCCACCAGGCCCTCTTCGTCGGTGATCAACTCCATCAGCAGTACCCCATCCAGACAGATATCCGGCTGTGGCACACGAACGCCCGCTTTAGCCAACAGGTGCAAGGCATCTACCTCGGTATTCTGCCAGGACTCTTCTTGTTGTTGGCGACCAAATTTGGAGCCCTTTTTCATCGCGCGGGCGTCACGGCTGTTTCGTACTTTACGCCCTTCCTGATAGTTTACTGCTTGTTTGAAGTTACGTTTATCCGCTTCTTTGTACACTTTGGCGCAGCGGATCTCATTACCGCAACGCACGATAAATACGTCGGCTTCTTTGCCACTTTTTAAACGGCGGATGACATCATCGATTAAGCCATCATCTACCAATGGCTGGAGTCGTTTTGGAATTTTCATGCAGCCTTGTATCCTAATTCGGCTCTGGTGTAAATGTTCTGTTTGTGTTTGCGACTTTACGTTGTCTCGGTGGTCATTCAGGTTGCCATCTATCCGCAACTCGAATGATTTTGGGTATAGTATATCTGTTTTAGTTACTGAATGAACGCCTTACTCAAGGTAGGGGCTCAGTATTCAATCCTCAGGGATCAGATGGAGTGGTGATGAAATCAGCATTGTTAGTGATTGATGTACAGCAAGGCCTGTTTACGCCACCGCCAGCAGAGGCGGTTGAGGTGATTGAACGGATTAATCAACTGACTGAGCGCGCTCGGCAGGCAGGGGCACCGGTGATTTTTATTCAGCATCAAACGCCTCAGCAGGAACTGGCTTACGGTAGCCATGGTTGGCAAATTCATGCCGATTTAAGCGTAGCAAAGGGCGATTATCGGGTAGATAAAACCACCCCGGACAGTTTTCTGTCGACTAATTTGGGTAAATTGCTGATCGCTGGGGGAATAAGTCAATTGGTGATTTGTGGCTATTCAAGCGAGTTTTGTGTTGATACCACCACCCGCCGGGCGGCCGGATTGGGTTATCCGGTGGTGCTGGCAGCCGATGCGCATACCAGCCATGATAAACCGCACGCCAGTGGTTTACAGATCCGCGCTCATCATAATGCCACATTATCGAATATCCGAAGCTTTGGCGTACTAATCAGCGCGCTGCCGAGCGCAGAGATCCAGTTTGAAGCAGATTGTGATGTTCAACACTGATAGTCGCTGGCAGTAGCCTAACCAGATAAGTATTTCCCCAAATAGACTCAAAATAATTTGAGTTGCTGCGCATCCTGCAGGCCGGCACCTTGCGTGCCCATCAAGTAACACTGGCCACTTTGGAGCAAGTTAACGCCGCATTAGGGTTACACTTTTTTGCGTTGGATTAAATGCGGCAATCAAGTGGTTTTTATTGATAAAAAGCAGGTCTCATTTAAGCGAGGTCCAGCTTGAGTGAGCGGATCATCGCCTGTTTGGCGGTTTCAAGATGGCGGAGCAGTTCTCGCGCTGCCACCTGATCATTGCGGCAGAGTAGCGCACTGAGAATCGCCATATGCTCTTCCATCGAGATGATATTCTGTTGCTTGAGATCGGTTTCATCCCATTGATAGTGGAAATGAAAAATAACCGAAATGACCTCCATCGCCTGATTGAAAAACCTGTTGTTGGCAGCGGAGAGCAGCAGACTGTGGAAATTGCGGTCCAACTGAGAGAACAGGCGATAATCGGTGGCGATGGTGTCGCGCAGTTGCCGATGTTGGACCAATAGCTCTTTGGCCTGTAACCAACGGGGATCCTCTACCGGCAAATTGATAAAACGCGATAGTGCATGCGTTTCCAGCATTTGGCGCAGTTCAAACAGTTGCTCGGCATAGTGTTGGTCGAGTTTTTTCATCCGCCACTGCCCGCGTCGGACATTATCAATCAGATCATAACGGCTGAACCGCAGCAGAAATTCCCGCACCACCACTGGGCTGACGTTAATCTGACGAGCCAGTTGCAATTCAGTGAATGAGTCCCCAGCACGTAACTGTCTTTGATTAATCATTTGGTAAAACGCCTGTTCAAAGCGTTGGGTCTGTTCATCCAGTGAGTGGGTGATGCAGTTAAAGCCATCTTCCGCGAGGGGTCGCCGCAGGATCACATAATCACCATTGACCTTTTCTAATACGCCACGCTGATGCAAATGGGCCAAGGTGTGGCGCACCGTGGTACGGCTGATGTTATACATTTCCGCCAGAGTAGCCTGCGAGGGCAGTGGTGAGTGGAGGTGACCATTGATGATGCTATCAATCATCTGATTCACCACATTTTGCCGCAGGTTCTGCGTTCGACTCATGGTTCTTTTCCGCTGTTATGCCTTTTTATCTATTTAAAACCCATTTAAAGCCATTTATTTTGCGTTGCATCACATAATTCCTGCGTGAGCTCAACCCCAACTGCTTTTATACCGGATAACCACTATACCGGATAACAACAACCAAGAATCTTTAGCCCCAGTTTGCGGTTTCAAACGCGATGGGCACCACCAGATGCAAGGAGTAAGACAAAAGATGAAAACATTAAACCGTAGCGAATTCCCTGGGGCACAATATCCTGATCGTATTATCCAGTTTGGTGAAGGTAACTTCCTGCGCGCTTTTATCGACTGGCAAATTGATTTGTTAAACCAGCATACCGGCTTAAATGCTGGCGTGGTGGTGGTGCGCCCCATAGACAGTGATCAACCGCCATCTTTAAATACCCAGGATGGGCTCTATACCACGATTATTCGTGGGTTGAATGAGAGTGGCGAGGCGGTTTGTGAACCACGCCTGATTCGTTCGGTTAATCGCGAAGTGAACGTATATCGCCAATACGAAGATTTTCTGGCGTTAGCCCATGATCCAGCGATGCGTTTTGTCTTCTCCAACACCACCGAAGCGGGTATCACTTATCTGCCAGAAGATAAATTAACCGATGCCCCCGCCACCAGTTTCCCGGCTAAGCTGACACGTATACTGTTTGAACGCTTTACCCATTTTTCCGGTGCCGCAGATAAGGGCTGGGTACTGTTGCCTTGCGAGCTGATTGACTACAACGGCGAAACCCTGAAAGAGTATGTGCTGCGTTATGCACAGCAGTGGCAGCTACCGAACTCGTTCATCGATTGGCTAAATAACTGTAATACCTTCTGTTCCACGCTAGTTGACCGCATTGTTACCGGTTACCCGCGCGGTGAAGAAGAACAGTTGCAGCAGCAGTTGGGCTACCGTGATAGTTTCCTGGATACTGCGGAGCACTTCTACCTGTTCGTGATTCAGGGCCCGCAATGGTTGGCAAAAGAGCTACATCTGGATCAATTGGCGCTTAACGTTCACATTGTTGATGACATCAAACCCTATAAAGAGCGCAAGGTAGCTATTCTTAATGGCGCGCATACCGCATTGGTGCCAGTGGCATTTCTTGCCGGCTTGAATACGGTGGGTGAGGCCATGAGCGATGAGCAAATCGGTGGCTATGTAGCACGGACAATTGCAGAGGAAATTGTTCCGGTGCTTGACCTGCCGCAAGAGGAACTGAAACCTTTTGCTGAGGCCGTGCAAAACCGCTTCCGTAACCCGTTTATTCAACACCAACTGTTATCCATCGCACTTAATGGCATGACCAAATTCCGCACGCGTATTCTGCCGCAGTTACTGGCCGGTCAGCATAAGAGTGGGCAGTTACCAAAACGCTTGACTTTTGCCCTGGCGGCACTGATTGCCTTTTATCGTGGTGAGCGGCCAGCGGGAAGTTATCCGTTGCAGGATGATGCCCATTGGTTAACACAGTTTCAAACGCTGTGGAGTGGGGTAAACAGCCATAAACTGACACTCGTGCAGTTAGTAGAAAGTGTGCTGGCCGATAAAGCACACTGGGGGCAGGATCTGAATGAGGTACCTGGGCTTACTGCTGCGATAACGCAGGACTTGCAGGCTATTCTGCAGCACGGAATGCGTGCTGCACTGCAACAGATCGACAAATAATCGTATAACGACTTATTGCTGATGCTGGTGGACCAACGTGGGTTGGTCCATGCAAATTAGATTGAGAACCCCTTCCTGGCACCCTATACTTGCGGTGCCAGCAAAATGTACTGCTTTGCCCCTACCCATTTTGCAGTTTGTATTGCGTTAAGGATATTATCACCGCGATATGTCTTCCCTGATTGAAACACCAAAGGTAATTCCATGATTAATAATGATGTGCTGCGCAGTGTGCGTTACATACTGGCGTTGAATGACGTAAAAATGGCGGCAATCGTCAAACTGGACGATTTTGACGTCGACGCCGCAGCCATGAAGGCTTATACGGTTAAAGAGGGGGAAGAGGGGTTCGAAAAATGCCCGGACGAAGTCATGGCCCATTTCCTGAATGGTTTGGTGTTCTTTAAACGCGGTAAGGATGATAAATTTCCAGCGCCGGTGTTAGAACTGCCGATTACCAATAACCTGGTACTGAAAAAATTACGTGTCGCCTTTGAACTGAAAGATATTGATTTACATCAGATTTTTACTGCTGTTGATTTCCGGATCTCCAAACCGGAATTGAGTGCGTTATTCCGCAAGCCGGATAACAAAAACTACCGCCCGTGCGGTGATCAGATGTTACGTTACTTTCTGAAAGGGTTAGCCTTGCGTATCCGCGGCGCTTAAACCGAGGGCGTCTTGTGGGCACGAACTCCACAATGATTCGAAGGGGCCGTTAGCCCCTCACGGTTAATCTTGGGCTATAGGTTGTTTGCCACTTAACTGACCCCATTCGCTCCAAGCGCCATCATACAACTTGACTTGTTTGGCCCCCAGAGATTGCAACCCCAGCGCCAATACCGCCGCGGTGACACCTGAGCCACAACTGACGATGGTTGGCCGCTGGAGATCAACACCTTTAGCGCGGAATGTGGCTTCTAGTGCTGCTAATGATTTAAAACACCCCTTTTCCAATAGTTCGTCATAAGGAACGTTAATACTGCCAGGAATATGACCTGAGTGCAGACCGGGGCGCGGTTCCGGTGCTTGGGCGTGAAAACGTGCAGCTGAGCGGGCATCCAGAATTTGCCATTCGCTATTTATTGCCTGTTCCACCTGCGGCATATCCACTACGGCTTCCGGGTTAAAGTGGGCATGAAAGTGCGCGGGTGCAGGTTGTGCTGGACCTGTTTCCAGGGCATAACCCCGTGAGCACCACCCCTGCAAACCTTCATCAAGCACCAAAACATTCGGCGCACCAAAATTACGGAAGGTCCACCAGCCACGTGGGGCAGAGAACAGATTGCCTTCGTCATAGAACACAATGGTATGTTGTTCATTGATGCCCAGCTTGCCCACCGCAGCACTGAAATCCTCGGCGCTGGGGAGCATATGTGGCAGGGTAGTGTCTTTATCTGCCACATCATCAATATCAAAATAAACCGCACCAGGAATATGGCCTCGTTCAAACTCAGCTAGCATATCCTTCTTGGGGACCTGACCTACCGGAGACATCCGTACATCCACTATCGCCAGATTTTCATCGTCAATATGTTGCTCAAGCCATTGTGCAGAGACTAAAAAAGGTGAGTTCATGGTTAGTGTGCGCCTATGAGTAAGCAGTAGGAAAGTGTCATCATATACCCGTCAGAGTTCAAGTTGCAGTGGCCCCTGCAACTTGAATAGGCAAGGTAGAGGGTTAACTGCTCTGCGCTAATTAAATCACCAGCGACTACTTTTTATCAGCTTGAGGGACTGTGATATTGACACCATAAAGACGTAATAAAGCAGGTGCATCTTCAACATTAGTGAAGGTATAACGTACTTTTACCGCAGCACTGGCAGGGACCATTACTTCAGCCGCACTCGGTGATAATGACGTTTTCAATAGTGAAGCAAAACCACTAGCATCGAGTAACACTAATGAATTAGCTTCATTAAGGTTAGTCAGCCGTACTGGTTTGTCTGATTTATTACGCAACGCCAAGGTCACTTCGTATTCTTTACTCTCCTTTTCGCCGACTTTGGTTGCAGAGAGCACCGAGGCCTCAATAAATTTATTCAACCCTTCTTTTTCGGTAATAATGGTTGCACTATCAACGCTTTCACCAGTTTTTCGCCCATCATCAATGCCGCTTTTGACACCACTTAATGTGTCTTTGCCCGTAGATACCAAACCGGAGACAAAACCTTTTACGCCATCCTTAATAGTGGCAGCGTCTTCAGCTAAAGCAGGTACAGATATCAGTAACGTTAATGCCAAAATGGTTTTTTTCATATCCCTAACCTAATTAATTGATCGTCTTGATTATTCAAGCAAGCGGGAACATCAGTGCGCGGTATTCCCGTTAGCCGTATTTGCCTGATCGCTAGTGGTTACCACTTTTTCCTGTGGTACGGTGGCACGGGTATACATATTCAACCCAGCCAGGAAAACGCCGCCTAGAGAACCCAAGGCACATAAAGTGATAACGATGACCAACACTTTTTTCAACATAATGGTTGTTTCGCCAGAAATAATTTGAGCCGCGGCCCTATAAACGAAACTGAGTATAAGCGATTTCCCCCGGCAAACAACAGCCAGACTATTCACTGACTCGCCCTGTTTTTGCCGGTTTGGGAAACAGATATTTACCCAGCGTCACCAAAACCACCGCTGCAACAATGATGACCAAGGCCACCCATTCACGAAGGGTTAGCGATTCGTCAGCAAAACCGACACCCAGTAACACGGCGACCACCGGGTTGACATAGGCATAGCTGGTGGCCACCACCGGGCGCACGTTTTTTAGTAGAAACATATAGGCGCTGATCGCCAGCATCGAACCAAAAACAATCAGATAGCCGAGAGCCATAAAAGCGCTGAAACTGGGCATCTTATCCAGATGCTCACCACTCAATTGACTGATAATGGTCAGTACCACCCCGGCAACCAGCATCTCTGTGGCCCCCGCCATTGGGCCAGCGGGCAAAGAAACTTTTGCGCTGAGCAGCGAACCAAAGGCCCAACTGGCGGAAGCCAGCAAGATCAACAGCGCTCCCATAGGGTTACCCACCAAATTGTTCCCGGTATTAAGCAGTACAATGCCCAGCAGACCCAGCGCGATACCGGTCCACTCGAGTCTGCTATTACGCATTCCCCAAAATAGACTGAATCCCAGGGTAAATAGCGGAACCGTTGCTACCATTACGGCAGCTATACCTGAAGGAACCTGTTGGTGCTGAGCAATGGTGACCAGCCCGTTGCCTACCGCCAGCAACAGGGTGCCGATAACCGCCGCTGCCATCCACTGTTTCAGCGTCGGCAACGGGTAACCGCGCAGCAACAGCAAAACGAACAGCAAAAACCCGGCGACCAGAAAGCGAACACCGGCCATCATCAACGGTGGCCACCCTTCAACCCCAACCCGTATGGCAAAATAGGTTGATCCCCAAACAATATATAACGTGAACAGAGCACCGATTAACGGCAGGAGATGACGATTTTTTTTGCTCAACATACGGCTTAATTCGATAGGATGAAAGAGGTTAGGAAATTCAGTAAACCTTAAGCTGCAGTGATTACGCAATGTTTTTTCAGGTTGAGAACCCAATCAGAGAGA
The DNA here is from genome assembly GCF_057180565.1 of Serratia sp. HNCC26DJ244. Lineage (NCBI taxonomy): Bacteria > Pseudomonadati > Pseudomonadota > Gammaproteobacteria > Enterobacterales > Yersiniaceae > Serratia > Serratia sp. HNCC26DJ244. The sequence goes on from NZ_JBXUGO010000019.1 coordinate 87,297, forward strand.
GAATGGAGGGGAGAGCGAAAAACATTGAGCAAACAGGTGGTGTTGTCTGGTTTTTGGGGAGTATGCGGATGGGCTTTAACGACGCTACCGCCTTCTAAATCAGCCAATTGCCTAAGCTCGACAAAGCGCTGCATTAAGAACGCCTTTCTTTGACCACAAGTTAAACCGCCGATAGATGGCACGCCAATGTCCAAAAGCGTCTGGGACATCACGCCAAGGGCAGCCAACCCGCATTCGATACAAAATACCTTCCACCGTATTTCTGGGTTCTGGCTTGCTATAGACGCGACCTGTTCTCAGCATCAAGTGGATTAGCGTTGACCAGTATTCATCTGTTGATATCGTTATTGGCATATTGTACTGTCATGGTTAGTTTTTGGCGAAAGTAATTATACCAGTCCGTCATGCCGCCTAATAATCCACCACTAAAGATCAATAGCCCCCAAACTATTAGGAATATTCTTATTCACTATGTTTCTTTTATCATCAATAATGGCGGTAATTTCACTAGTCCGATGTCTATATTTTGACCAATCCTCCACATGGCGTGCGATATCTGTTTCCACCAAGGGATGCCAGAGAACCATCACGGAGTAAAGGTTAAAACATCATTAAAGTATCAAA